>SXIZ01000053.1 GCA_005779525.1 Methylococcaceae bacterium | reverse complement strand
CCACGCTCTACCAACACATTGATCGCTGCATCGCATTAAATCAGCCAACGCTGATTGTGGTACTTCGCTATTCCAGTTCAGAACTGAATGCGATAATGCGGCGTTAATTGCCAGACCATTTAGTGCCAGTGGAATTCACCACCCACACATGGCCTAATCCGATGTCCATAATCAGATGATGAACAACTCAATTCGGATTTAAATCACTTCAACTCACTGGCAAAAAAAACTAGTGGGGATTGCTCAGCATTATTATGCTAGAAGTGCAAACCGTAAGGATCATTAGAAAATGGGCGTTACCAGAGTAACGCTTGAAGTAGGACTGAGGCAAGATTCATTGCCAATGACGCCCAATTTAAACTGGATCTGACATTGATTGACCGAGTTCGACCCGTTGCGGTCTGTCGCGTTTCCCTAAAACGGTCAGTCAGCCAAATCTAGATTCTATGAAATGGATGATCAGAAAGCTGCCTTTGGCGATCTCAATCAAGTAGCCACAAGCTGCCGTTTGGAATTTCAATAGATAAGTCAATAAGTGCTCCAATCGGCTGTCCGTTATACGGCGAGCAAATTGAGTATTAACCTAATAAATACACACACGGTTACGCCCTTCATTCTTGGCTCGGTATAGCGATTGGTCGGCTTGGTCCAACAGAATGTCAATATTGGCGTCGTTCTCACATAGTGTCGTTACGCCGAACGAAGCCGTGAAACGCAACGGCAATCCACTGTCCAGTTTTACTTGCGCTGAGGCAATCTCGGCGCGCAGCCGCTCGGCGATTTCCTTGGCCTGCTCACAACTAGTTTCAGGGAGCAGCACAGCAAATTCCTCCCCGCCAATTCTGCCGATGATATCGACATCGCGCAGCGTGGCACGGCAAAGCTTCGCCAGTTTTTTCAGAACCAGATCGCCGACCTTGTGACCATAGGTATCGTTGACGTTTTTGAAGTGATCGACATCCAGCATCACAATTGACAACTGTCTGCCGTAGCGAAGGGTGCGGGCCAATTCGTTCTCTGCCAAATTCAAAAAGTGCCGACGGTTTTCCAATCCGGTCAGATAATCGAAATGCGCTTGACGCTCCAACTCATCATGTACCTGACGATTCTCGATTGCGATCGCCGCCAGATTGGTGGCAAAGACAATGCGCTCGATATCTTGTGGGTCCGGATTTCGAGGTTCTCGGTGATAAATGGCAAACGTACCTAACACCTTACTGCGCGACGACAGAATGGGCTCCGACCAGCATGAACGCAGCTTTGCCGCTTGCGCAAGCTCACGAATGTCGCTCCAATGTTCGTCGGTCTTAATATCTTCAGCCACCACACGTTTTGCCAACGCAGCCGCAGTGCCACACGATCCAATACCGACAGCGATCTCGATACCGTTAGAAGCCTCATTAAAAAAAGTAGGCAAACTGGGGGCGGCCCCTACCAGCAGATGCTGGCCTGCGGAATCCACTAACAGGATGCTGCAGAGCGAAGTTTGATCCTCAGACTCCATATAATGGACCAGCGCGTTAAGGATGGTAGGTAGATCGCTATTTCGCGCTACCATTTCCAACATCCCGGCGTGTGCCCGCATCCGTTGCTCGATCAGCCTGCGTTCAGAGATGTCGCGTATAACCACCTGAACAAATTCCATTTGCCCGGAAGTATCAAATTCTGGGGTCGCAATGATCAAACCGTAGA
The DNA here is from genome assembly GCA_005779525.1 of Methylococcaceae bacterium. Classification (GTDB taxonomy): domain Bacteria; phylum Pseudomonadota; class Gammaproteobacteria; order Methylococcales; family Methylomonadaceae; genus SXIZ01. The sequence goes on along the minus strand of SXIZ01000053.1, from coordinate 10,030 downwards.
TCATGCCGCCGTTCAGAGTTGCAATCTCACTTTCACAACGGGCTTCCGTGCCCGATTCCGCAACTTGGCGCACCATCTGCTCGAAATACTCGGCATTAGGTAGGCCTGGCACCTGTGTCGGGCGTTTGCCTCGCAATTCAGTCAAACGAAAGCCCAGCGCCGTTTTGAATTTGGTATTGACATAAACAAAGCGCGCCTCGCGGTCATAGCGCACTACCACATCTGGCAGATGTTCCGCCAGCGTGCGGAACTCCCGCTCGCGCTCAACAAGCGCCTGTTCCATGCGTTTGCGCTCGTTAATATTAAGCACGAAGCAGGTTAATCCAATTGTCACGCCATCCTCGCCGCGAATCGGCGCAAAGAAATTCTGCCAGTACATACGCAAAATGGCTTCGTCGCCATAGGCATCCTCGACGACAAAGGCTTCGCCGCTCAGTGCGCGATCAAACTCCTGTCTAGCTTTTTCCCTATCTGGATGTGTGCCAATCACCTCAAGCATGTTGGTGCCGACGGCAATCTCCTTCCCCCAAATCGCCTGCATCGTTGCGCGGTGTTTGTCGTTGAAGGCGAGGTAGCGGTAAGCGCAGTCCAGCGCGAAGACGATGACTTCCGGCGAACTTTCGAGTACAGCCTGCAACAGTCGGTCATGATCGCGGGACTGCGCCTCGCTCAATCTTAGCGCGTCCTCAATGCGCTTGCGCTCGGTGATGTCCTGTACCGTACCCACCATACGGATGGGTTTGCCGTTCACATCCCTGACTACCGTGCCCTGCGCATGAACCGAACGAATACCCTTGTTAACCGAGACCACGCGGTAATTGAGATCGAACGGCGTATCTCGCTCGAATACTGATTGGATGGCGGAGAGCACACCGTCCAGATCCTCTGGATGCACCCAGGATTTAAAATCGTCAAAAAACGATTCGGCTGGTCGCTTGTCCGGGGTGAAGATTTCGTAAGCCATCTCCGAGCATTCGACCCGATCATCAACAACATTCCAGTCCCAACTACCCAACAAGGCCATCTTCTGTGCAGCAGTCAGTGTTTCCTGACTGTAGTGTAAGCTGTCCTGCAAGCGATAGAATTCTGTCATATCCCGGCCAATGCCAAGCACTGAAACGATGTTTCCAGCAGCATCCTGTTCTGGCGCCATTTTAATATCGTGGAGTTGCGCTTTTCCGTTCTCAAATGCCACGGGCTGCCGTGCTAACACGATCGTTTTCCCCTCGGAAACAATTTGTCCAATCGCCGCCGCGATCTGTGAAAAGCGTCCGTCGGGAAATGCTTCAGCGATCGTTTTGCCAATCACGTTGCATGCCGTCGTATTGAAGGTGCGTTCACACACTGAATTAATAAAGATTAAACGGGTATCTACATCCCAGCGGGCAATGCTATCGGGTAGGTTTTCCGCCAGCCTGCGGAACTCTCGTTCGTGCTCGATGAGAGACATTTCCAACTGCTTACGCTCGGTAATGTCGGTGAAACTTACCATTCGGCGATGATCGACCCATGCCACATGCACGATGACGGAGCGGACTGAACCATCCTTACAGGTGATATCCGCTACCAATTCGGGGGGCTGCTCGTTGATTTGGTGCGCTTCAGCAACTGCTCCACGCCATGGGCCAACGACCGTCTTACGGTAATGTTCATCGGGGTAGGCAAGTTGATACCAAGTTTCCAGGTTCGGCAAATCATCAACGGTATAGCCGAACAGCAGGGTGAATTGACGATTCACATACTCGATGCGATCCTCGTCCTCTGACCAACCCATCGCAACCGGAGAAAAATCCAGAATATCCCTGAGTCTGATAGTACGTTCTGAGTGGACACTTATGTCGCGTTCCAGCTCAGCCTGTCTTAACTTGGACAGACCAGTAGCCGCCAACATCTGTGCCATTTCAACCATGACCGCCATGAGATCATCCACCTGTTTCTTATCGACGACAGGTATGGCAGCTATAGATTCCAGATAAGTCATTTCATCAAACCCGAATCGCAATGCTTGAGCTCGAAAAGCCCCCATGTCTGGAGGGGCATGTAGCACTGGCCCTAGAAACACAGTTGCCAGTTGTCGATCTTCGATGACAATCGGCGTCACATAATCTATCAACCCGTTTTGGCATAACTTGTCTGCAAAACAGCCACCTTGTGAATCGCGCACCAGCTCGAAATTACTATCGCGACAGAGATCAGCCGCCTCAGAGTGTGTACGGTGAAACATCGAACAGGCATTTTCACCGGAGGACATCGATAACCACTCGCCATTTGTATCTACGACACCGTTTGGAATACCAGTCGCCTGAAAAAAACGTTCCAATAAGCGGGCGAAGGCCGAGAAATCAACCAAATCAATGAACTGGTAGGCATTCTGACCACCAGATTTAGTGTTTTTAATACTCATGATCGAACGTCTATAGTCATTCAGTTGTAATATTAAGTTACAAAAAAGTAGTCAAGATTATGCTGTGTAGCCTTTCGATTAACCTAGGCTACTAATGTCACCTTATAATTGTAGAAGGTTTTCACAATCCGCGTGAAACTGCCGCATAAAATCAAAACTCCACCAGAGAATAAAAAAAACAAGCGGAGTATTTCTAGAAAATATAATTCAGCTAAACGATGTTTTGCATATCAGCTTGGGATGCGGTAATCAGATTTAAATCACATCAACTCACTGGCAAAAAAAACTAGTGGGGATTGCAAAGCATTATTATGCTAGAAGTACAAACCATAAGGATCATTAGAAAATGGGGGTTACCGGAGTAACGCTTCTGGGTTCCCATGTTGCTTTTGCGGACTACTTTACGTGGGCTTACGCGGACTTTACTGCAAGGAGTAAGTTCTGAAGCATTGATATGACTGGGTTTAAGAGCAGTCCTTACGTCTTTACTCCAATTTTTAAAATTTAAATCAAAAATTAAATTATAAGCAAAAGCAGTTATTCGCAGTCCATGTCATGCATGAGCAATAAAAAGCAGAAAATGGCGTAAAGACGTAAAGTTTCAGCTGCATGTGCTGTCATGACTGGGTTTGCGGGCTTACTCGAAGAAATAAACTCCAGTAAAGTCCTTAAGAAAACGTAAAGCTGTATTTGCTCTGATAGCTGTTTGGAGGTAATCGACCCATCCAATATTGCATCTGACACGCAATGGCAGCGCAGTATCCGCGCAATAGCGTCCCCGCTACAATAACAATTAGCTAGTACAATTGCTCTTTGTGACGTGAATATTTCTTTGAATATGCTAGATTTAACCGTAACTACACGGTTAAATCTATAATTTTATAAAGAAGAATATCACATGCAACCGAACCACACTGAGATGATTGTTGACCTTCGTCAAATGATTATCGCCATAGAAACTGCTGTTTCATTTGTAGGTATGAATGACACCAATCACGGTAAGCGTGTTGGTTATATTGCATCCCAAATCGGTAAACAATTAGGGTTTAGCGATGCCGACATTCAATATGCGTTTGAACTTGGCATGTTGCATGATTGTGGTGTATCCACCAATCAAATGCACGCGAATTTGGTCAACTATTTCGATTGGAACGATGCGCATATCCATTGCGAAATTGGTTATCAGCTGCTTAAAAACTTCGAGCCGTTGTCTAAATATGCGGTGCCGATTCTTTATCATCACACCCCGTATGAAAAATTGGTTAGCATTCCGCTTTCCATGCGCGACGCGCGAATGGCTAATCTTATCTTTCTCTCGGATAGAATTGATGTATTGGCGGCCACTCACTATAAAACCGATATCTTGCTGGCCAGGCAAGATATTTTGCTCACTATTATTAGCAACTATAACAATACTTTTTTTGATCCAGAACTGGTTAATACATTTGAAATAGTGCAACGCTCAGAAGCCTTTTGGATCAGCCTCGATGATCGGCATATTCTGCGTTATGTTTGGGATATGGGGCTTATCAACAACATCCAACCTTTAAATTTAGAGCAAATCAAACAGTTATCACTAATACTATCTTACATTGTCGATCAAAAAAGCCCTTTTACTGCGCATCATTCTCTCCGCGTTGCTGAATTGGCGAGTTATTTAGCCAATTTGTATGGCCTAACAGGAATCCAATGCAAGAAAGTGGAAATTGCAGGACTTTTACATGACTTAGGAAAACTTCATACACCGGATAATATTTTGGAAAAGCAGGGGCCATTGAATGAAGTGGAACGTTCAATCATGAATCAGCACAGCTATGAAACTTACGAAATTTTGCGTCATATAAAGGGATTGGAGGAAATTGCTAGTTGGGCGGCGTTTCATCATGAAGGATTAAATGGTGGAGGCTATCCTTTCCACCCGCAAGAACGCGATCTAAGTATTGAAGCACGTATCATCGCAGTTGCTGATGTATTCCAAGCACTGGTCCAAGATCGACCTTATCGCATAGGAATGACTTTGGAACAAGTTTTGGGCATTCTGGAGGATCAAGTCCTAATTGGTAAAGTAGATAAATCCATTGTTGATTTGGCAAAAAAACATTCCAATCAGTGCTTTGCAATTGCCAAGGGTCTTGACAGTTCTTCCGATTCGATTCAGTTGTATCGTAATTTATAAATTGCGAATTTTACGGAAATCGAAGTTTAGATCTATTCAATCACGCAACGAATTTGGTCACGAAGCAAACTACAAACTCCAGCAAGACGTTGCCCTGCCTATGAACCGCTGCCTGCGCTAATTGCACAAGTTCATCAGGATCACCATCGGCTGTCATAATATTTGCGATAAAATTGCCTGAAAGTCTAACCTCACGACTTTATATGCGCGCTTACTCGAAGAAATAAACTCCAATAAAGTCCTTAAGAAAACGTAAAGCTGTATTTGCTCTGATAGCTGTGGAGGTAATCGACTTATCCAATATTGCATCTGAACCGCAATGACCGAGCAACAGCATGACAAGCGCTACACAGCTATAGCTAAACTATAAATGCCCAGCGATGGGTTAGGTCGTGCATTTTTTTGGAAATTTAATTTTGTTGGGTATCCCGACAAATCACGCGAAGCATAAACGTTCAATCGGTTGATCAATAACCACCACTGTAAACTCAGCATTCATTTTAGTAGTTAGCTAAACAGCAAACTGTAATGAAGTACAGTCATGCAACAGAATTCTAGCGACAGAAAAATACACCATTTCAAGAAGGCAACCAGACACAATATCTCAATTTTTGACTTAGTTTCGGTGTTTCGCTAAAAAAACAATCTTTCGGTTCACAGGCTAAGAGTTAAAATAAAGCTAACAAAGTCTGCGCATCCATTTACCTAGCCCATAGATCAAGAACGCAAATATCAATGTGATTGGTAGAGCCTTAAATAAATAGTCAGGTTTCATCATTCTGGATGATACTGGACGAATCTCGGATCGAGTTGCTCGATAACGGCTCGAACTACTCTTGTCGTCATCTCGATAGACCACCTCTATCATTTGCTCTGACGAATTCGAAGCAAGCAATTGATAAGAAATTCGGGTGAATGCATTGATATCAATAAAGCCGTTGTGTTGCTCCATCATATATGAACGCGAAGAGGATTGATTCAGCGAAAGATCTTTTAGTAGTGCATATTCAAAAGGCTTCCCTGCTTCGCCAGGTTGCCAGACAACATAAAACAACGCGTAATCTTTATCATCAAGTTGACGCTCATCTAACGTTGATATTATTGGAACGGTAGCCAATAGGCCGATGGTGCAACTTACAGGTAAAAACCAACTTGCACCGAGTACATAGGCTAAAACTTTAATAATACGTGGCATTTTTTTGTCCTAGTTGCTTTAAAGCTATATTCACTAATCATTGCTTGCTACTCTCATTTATAGAACACAGCGAAACTCCAGATACTAAAGTATGTGAGATTAGTACAAATTACATCACATACCTCGCTCGGCTTAATAAAGCCTAGTATGTCTTTAAATGTGGTTTATTAATTTTTGAATGGCAGTCAAGAGAACTTCTTTCCAAAAACTTGTTGTTTGGAACCAAAATATATAAAGCTGCTAAACTCAAAGCATCTGGTTTTTAATCCTGTTTAGGGTACTAAATGATGAGCATCAGCAATCATTAATTCATTATCGTAACACCCCAATCTTTGAATATCGTTGATGATTAACAATATCTGCTAGTGAACTACCATAACCCATATAAATTTCAGCATCTTTGTACAAAGATAAATCGGCACTGCCGTTTAAGATCGTAATAGTTAGTAAATCAAATTTGTCGTTTTGATAGGCCGTTAATACGCCATTTAAGCTAGGCGAAAATCCAGCAGGCGTTAAAGAAAACCATTGATTATCTTTAGTTCTTGCGACAATTACTAACTCACCACTATTTGTTTGATGATCTCTCGCAGGACGCATGATGCCCGTTAAACCAAAATTACGAATCTTGCCGACATTAATACCCGCAATACTGCCAGCCTGTGGTAAATCCAGTTCGGAACTATAGGTACAATCGGGGTTTTGATCGTGCCATTTTAGTTGATAGCCTTGAATGGCGATATTGCATAAATTATTTAATCGCTCTGAGGCGGTGCTGCCTGTCAAAGCGCGATCCATTAATAAATTCACGGCCTCGGTTGAGTTGGTTGCCGGAAAACCTCTGGCAGGAGTTACTGGATCAGGGGTATAGTTTCTGATACTCATCCATGCCGCAATTTCTTGATACGCATAATAGACCGCATCGCGGGAACGGTCAGGCAAAGCTGCTTGTCCCGTTTCTGGATAATGCAGAGACACATGCGCCGCTGTTCCACAAATATCTGGATAAAAAAGATAATAATCCGAAGGTGTTTTCGGCGAGCCTTCCCCCGTCCAGATGCTCGTTATATAGCTTTCATCCGAACAGTAGTGATGGGATACGCGATCAGCCATTGCATGCAGATAAATACCCAATGCCTCAATACTGCCTGCTTTAACACTAGCATAGTCACGTTGGTAGCAATCACGAGTATCGCAATTGGCTGCCGTTTGTTTGATTCGCTGCCATCCCAGTAACATCGGTTTTTCTGTTGGTTGAACACGAATATCCACCACATTGTTTGGCCCAGCAAGCACAGGAACATCATAATATAGACTACTAGATGTCAAACAATTACCAATAGCTTCTTGAGTATCCGTCATGCCGAATTCACATAAGTCTTTTTGAAGACCAAAAGCCCAAGCTCTCAAATGCGCCAGCGGAACCTCTTGGGCGGGATAAGGGGAGGCGCTACCAGTATTGGAGGTATAAGTGAGTTCTGAACTGTTTTTGGAGTAGCTGCTGGATTTTTTCCAAGGTACAAAATGCAACCAGAAGCCATTGGTCTTAATGTTAGTACGTACAACGCCATTTATGCTGTCAGTTACCGCGGCAGCGAGAGGAAATCCTCGATAATCATAATGCTGAAAACTGCCTAAGTCAGTTGCTTCGGTATAAATAGCCAGTTTTAAGGCATCCTGTTCCTTCATACCCTGTAATCTTGCAGATAGCCAAGTAATATCAAAATGAATACTGTTTCTAGCGTGAAAACCTCCCAAAGTAGCATCTGCATAACGAGTCAATCCAGTGACCACGCAGGACGATGCACTTTTAGGTGCTTGACTAGTAGCACCATCCCGGCACTGTAAATCCCAGCAATTGAACGGTGCTGGATTAAGTGGGCCATTTTTATCTATTGGATTTTGATAATAATAGCAAATGTCCTCAGAGAAAGCCCAGGTAGACGAAGGTATTGCCAAACAAAATGAACTTACGAGTGTAAAAACAGGTGATAAAGTAAAACGCATAAGTACTCCTGATAAATGTTAGGGCAAGCATGCAGCATGTTTTAGAGCCACAACAATTATTTACAATAAGGCGCTTCGATGGTGTATGCCATCGTATTGGTTTGCACTGTGGGAGCGCCACTAATCGTGGAGGGATAAGGCAATGCCGAGACAAACTTGACTTTACTTTTGATTGTGGAGGAATTCAATGGATAAAAGCCGCCTATTTTTAATGCGCCTAGAGTTGCAGCGGTATTGGTCGCCAGTCCTGCCGCCAAATTATCAATTTGCCGGATATGATTCTCATCAGGTGTTGTTATTGCCTTATAGGTCGCCGTATTTAATTGGTTTTGTATGATCGGCGGAAACTGTTTGCACAACTCAAGATGTGGTTCGATAGAAAGAATTGCTGGCCACTGCTCGGCAGACAGATCGTAACCACACTTCACCGTGCTACTGACAAACGACTCGGCGGATGCCGACCAATCTTTGGGTATCCGATGAATAGGCGCTTCTACAATAATTTGCTGACTTTGCTCCTCTGAGGAAAACTTATAAAAACCATAAGCTTCATTGAGCGCAATTTCGAATGGGAAGTAAAAGGAAGCCGCCGTAATATCCAGGAAAATAGCGCCTACAATATCATCTTTTACACTAAAAGCATCATAGTCACCCGGCTGAAGGCACATTAATTGTTCCGGCGTACCAATTGGTTCTGGGCTGCTGGAATGCCAGGCGGGATAAGGATCGGAACTATACACAGCGCGTTGTTTACATTCTCCTGCCACGATTTTGTCATATTCAGGCGTATATTCGGTAGTCGAACCTGCTTTTAATGGCGTAGTAAACGTACCTTGGGTATCCAAATATTCTTTGGACCAGATCTGTCCTTTAGTATTGACATAACTGTTAAAGGTCATATTGTTACCACTTAAGCCTCTCACCGCGAGACGCGCCGATCTTAGCTTTAGGTTTTGACCAGCTGATTTTGCCAATTGTGAGCAGAAGGTTGTCGCCATTTCACTGGTGGCCGTACCCTCGAAATCCTCTACCGTACCAGTTGCGCCAGAAATGTTGCAGCGGATATAGCCGTTCTGATCGGGCTGTTTTTGTAACAACTTGCCGACATTAAAGCCAGTATCAGCTAAAAAGGTAATCTTATAAATCGGTACTTTACCACCATCAAAGGATTCAATTTCAGAAATCGGACTTGAAGATACCGATAGAATTTGACCGGGGGTGGCACCATTGTTAGCCAGATTCTCCATCATTATGTCGCTAACTTTATTTTGTAAAGCGCGAAAAGCACCATCACAACCTTTTTTAGTGTCATCCGGTTTAGGCTCGTTGATTCGCGCATCTGAGTCGTCACTATGCACGACTCTGGAGGCAGAAAATGAAGTATTACCAGACGTGGATGCACTGCTGGTGCTTTTTGCTTGAAGTTGGGTTATGACTGCTTCTTCAGCTGGCTCTAGATTAACGGCGTATTCCCCCAATAATTTTTCCCCCGAAAGCGTCAAACGTAAGCCATTGTTTGATTGTAAATCCGAAAACGCATGAGCTTGCGTTTTTCCAAGGGACAACCGTTGTGTTGGAGTACCTTTACTTAAATCAACATCAGAAACGACTGCCAGTCCACCATTCTCTCCGGAACCATTAAACACAAACAAGTATTGTTCGCTATTATCTTTTTTCCATATACCATCTAAACTACTACCTTGCCAAGGTAAAATCAGGGTTGCTGAAAATGGTTTTTTCTGCCCCTGATCGTTAATAACCCCGTTCAGAGTTTCATTGTTTAATAAGGCATTCAGAGAAAGTTTCTTGTCAATACTTTCTAAATTAATGTTTTTTTCACTTAGCTTACCAATCCAAATTGTTTGTAAATTAAAATTCGGATTATCGGATAATTGCACGCCGACACTTGCAGACAATTTGTCTTTGGTCAACAGCAAATAATCACCTTGATTTGTTTTCCAAATACCCGAAATACCGAGTGCAAATGCACTGGAACTTAGCAACAGATTGAGCATGACCATGCTTGCTGATACGCAGTAATTATTAAATGCATTGTTAGGTTTTTTGCACGACTGTTTAGATCTACGCACAGATTGAATTTTCACTAGGCTTCTCCCGGTAGTAAATAAAATAGACAACTCAACTCATGGACTTAAGGATGTTGAGCTAGAATAATCTAATAAAGACCAATGTATATCTAACAAATTGAAATTTTGGTAAAAATTATGCGCTGATTTATAAGCATAAT
>SXIZ01000052.1 GCA_005779525.1 Methylococcaceae bacterium | reverse complement strand
TCTTAAGACAGAACCAATTATCTGGCAGTATCCCCAGCCTACCCAGTGGCCTCACATTTCTGGATTTAGACAGTAACCAGTTGAATAGTACCATTCCTGTTTTACCAACAGGCTTAACCACCTTAGATCTAGGTAGTAATCAACTGACTGGTTCAATCCCTACGCCGCTGCCTACTGCACTTCAAACCTTAATTTTAGAATTTAACCAGTTAACGGGAGGTATTCCACAACTACCGAGCACATTGGTAGTTCTGGGTTTAAGTAGGAATAATCTAAGTGGAACCATTCCAAGTCCTCTTCCCTCTGGACTCACTTTTCTGGGATTAGACAACAATGGACTCAACGGTACCATTCCGGGACCATGGCCACTTAATCTCACCAATATTCGTATAGATAACAATCAGCTCATAGGCGGAATTCCAGATCCACTCCCCCTGAATTTGACCAATTTTACCGCCTCTAATAATCAACTTTCTGGATCTATCCCTACATTCTTACCTACAGGATTAACCACGATTAATTTATTTAATAATCAGCTAAGCGGCACAATCCCGGTCATACTCCCTACAGGTTTATCAGTATTACGTTTAGATAGCAACCAGCTCAGCGGTGCCATCCCAACAACTTTGGCACAAATAACAGGCATAGACATACTAAAGTTAAACTCAAACAACTGTTTATTTACCTCTGACACTGTCTTAATTAATTACTTGAACTTAAAAACTCCCGGCTGGTTACTACAAAACAACTGTCTTGCACCTACTGCCGACTTTACCGCTACACCGAGTCAAGGTAATAGACCCTTGATAGTTAACTTGGACGCGGCATCGTCTATTGATAACTATGCAGGTTTTCAAAGCTACACATGGAATACTTCCGACGGCCAGACGGCAACGGGTAGACAAGTCAGCTTAACCTTTTCGACCTTAGGAAATATCTCCATTTCACTCAGTGTACGTAACTATAACAGCGCCAATAATACTGCAGCGATCACCAAGCAAATTACCGTGCTTGACCCGCCGCCAGTCGTCACGCCACCCGAAGTACCTCCCCCGGCTGTTACTATTTCGGCTGAGCCACCCACCGCAACCTTTAGTTTAAGTGCAAGTCAAGGCACAGTGCCGTTGAAAGTTAGTCTTGATGCCAGCGCTTCCACCGGATTCACCAGTGGCATTAAAAGCTACGAATGGTCAACGTCTGACGGACAAAAAGCCAGCGGCGTACAAACCAATTTAACGTTTAAAAAAGTTGGGGACGTGACGATTACCCTGACGGTTACCAACTTAGACAATCTATCGACAAAATTTTCCAAACAAATTTCGATAGCGCCCAAACCGCCTTTTAATCTTTCTACTGGTACGGCAGCTTCTGGATCTACCATAATGGCTCCAGCAACACTCCTGCTAGATGCGTCCAGTTTAGGCATAGATGACGTTAACGCGCAGTACCTCTGGTTAATTGAACTCCAAAGTACAGTTCAAGCAAAAGCAAAACTTTTTGCTAAAGCGGTTACTAATTACCAAGCTTCTGGCAAAACGACAAGTATTACTTTGACTGATCCAGGTAAATACACCATCTCCTTAACGGCAACTGACAGCCAAGGGAATGTCTTTAGCTCATCTCAATCACTGGAAGTTGCTGGAACCCCTGTGGTTGCCACTGCCCCTCTTGGTCTGGCTTCAGGCAGCTTTGTCGAACCGAATGATACGCCGCAATTGGCAACGCCGATCTTAGTCAATGACACCCCGTTACAACATTTACTCAACAATGACAATGTTGACTGGTATGAGTTCTTTGCTAAATCGGGTTTAACCTACACCATTGAAATTCCTTCTGATGGTGTTGGTAATGCCATTAATCCAGCATTGCAATTGTTTGACAGCAACAACAACCCTTTAACAGATTTGTTTACGCAATCAGCAACTACCAAAGGGATTCGTGTTACAGGCAAAGCCTCTTATACAGGTATCTACCGTATCAAAGTCTCAAACCTTCCCCCGTTTTCTCGGGCGAATGAATTTGTGGAATCTAGCTATAAATTACGCGTATTTTTAACTGATGCCCCGCAACAAGCTATTGTTAAAGGCAAGGTTTTAGAATCGTGCTCTCGCAATGGCATCAATCAGGCGGAAATCAAAGCGCTGCTAAACACCGCCGTGGTTGACAGTACCTTTTCCTACAAAACCGGAGAATTTGGCTTATTGTTAAACCCAAGTACTTATCAAATTGAAAGTTCCGCCAATAACTTCTTAGGTTATGGCGTAGCCGTGACCTTAAATCAACTCAATGAAAGCAATGTGGACTTTTTCCTCACTCCGGCGAGTAAGTGCCCCACAACCGCTACAACTGAACTTGATGTGGTTGCGCAAGAACAAAACGCGGTAGCAGTGTACGACGTAAACAGCGGAACCTTAGTCGTGCGCGATGTGCTTGCTGGTGGCAATGCGTTCTATGTTGAACTGCAAAATATTGGAAACTACCGTTTTCAAATACAACGATGGTTCGTAATTCCAGGCGCTATTCATACTGAACCTGGAGTGTACAATCCCACCACCTTGTTGGCGAATCTGCCTAAAGTTTTTGCCTTAGGTAAAACCTGGAAAGTAGATTTGAAAAATCAAGACGGTATCTTCTCCATTGAACATGCAGAATAAGTCTTAGCGCGCACAAAACTCACTGAGTCTGGGAGTTTTATTCATCCCAGACTCAGGAGTTATCTTTAGGCAAGCTTCATTTCATCAGCGCGTAAAAAATCTCTCATCCACATCAATAGCAGTTTATCGCTAGGCGCAACATGACAATACAATTGTCATAATTGCTACACAAGTTTTAAGGTAATTGTCGATTTTATAGCAACGTTACCCTAACAACTAATTTATAATTCCATGAAATAATTAATAAAATCCAGATTACCTCATTGGTCTGAATTTTGCTTGCTGATAACTGAATATATTTTTCTTGTTAATCAGCAATACGGAGTTATCGATGTCTATTAAAGTCATTAAAGATTTTTCTGAAAAAGCCAAAATCGACCCAGAATTGCAAGCAAAACTTAAAGCTTGTATGAAAATCAAAGAACTTTTGCTGCTCAGCAAAGAGTATGGCTATGAAATTGATGAAGTAGAACTGTATCCACCCAATGAAGCGCAATTTGTGGAAGAACAGCTATCAGAAAAAATGGCAAAAGCCTTGTTGCGCGTCTAAGCAGCTCAAGTTTTAAACCCAGCATGACATTGCCCTATGCTGGGTTTCCGCTGTTGAATAGCAGTTTAATGCTGCAGAGGATGCTTAGGCTGAATAGTAAAAATCGATATTTTGCATTGCTAAACACGTATCAATGCAACATACCCTGCTTGATAATAAATTCGCGAATCTCTTGTAAACCTTGACCGGTTTTTAGATTGCTAAATACAAACGGACGGGTACCGCGCATTTTCTTGGCATCGCTATCCATCACTTCTAAAGACGCCCCGACAAAGGGAGCTAAATCGATTTTATTAATCACTAACAAATCCGAACGGGTAATGCCCGGACCCCCTTTACGCGGAATTTTATCCCCCGCCGAAACATCGATTACATAGATAGTCAAATCCGCCAGTTCGGGACTAAACGTTGCGCTAAGATTATCGCCGCCACTTTCCACCATAATAAAATCCAGGTTCTGAAAGCGTTGGCTTAATTCATCCACCGCCGCCAGATTCATTGAAGCATCTTCACGAATTGCGGTATGGGGACAGCCACCAGTTTCTACGCCTAAAATACGCTCTTCCGGCAGGGCTTGACTGCGAATTAGAAACTGTTGATCTTCGCGGGTGTAAATATCATTGGTGACCACGCCGATTTCGAAATCCGCGCGCATGTTTTTACATAAGGCATCGACCAAAGCGGTTTTGCCCGAACCTACGGGCCCACCGATACCTACTCTTAATATTGATTTATCACTCATATACTCTCTCAAGAACGAAATAATCTGGAATATTGCATTTCATGTCGACTGCTAGCCAGTGCCAAACTAAAAGTACTGCCGCCTAATTCAGCATCCTGCAGGCTTAAAGCCTCTTCTACTATACAAGGTAAACTACCAGCCAACTCATACAATAAGCGTTGTCCCGCAACTTGCCCTAATGGCACCAACTTTACCGCACAGAGAATCTGATTCTCCAACCAGCCCCAGGCATAACCTAATAGAGTTTGCTGCTGCGCAATCTGCCACTGTACTGCCGTATAACTAAACATGGTGGCTAAAGTGGTGTTCGGCGCACGCACCCACGGCTGCATATTGGTATCGCCTAAGCCTTCTAATAAACGTGCCAATGCCTGCCCGGTTTGCCGATCTTCCGTGCGTAATTCCGCAGTTTCACGGTATGCCAATAACTGTTGTGTCCAATAGCTGACTTCATCGTCTGCGCCACGCGTCCATGCCACATATAATCGTGCCAAAATCGGTAAATCGATATGCGTTAAACTCTGCGTCAAAATGCCCTGCAGCCAAACCTGGGTATGCTCTGCCGAAGTCACCCAACCATCGTCAACCGCTCGTTCCAGCCCTTGCGAATAACTGTACATGCCGATGGGTAAGCCTGGACTCACCAATTGCATTAAACGCATCAGCGATAGTTCAGTGCCCATGCGCATGATAGGCGCCCTGTTCCGGCTCAAAGGCCAAGACTTCGTGACTCACGCTTAAACCCAGGCCGAGCAACATTTGATCCAACACATGGTCAGTTAAAAAGCGCAATTCACCCGGCAATATTTGCAACGGCACATGGCGATTGCCTAAATGATAACAAGCGCGCGCAAACAGTAGCGGGTCTGCCGAGCGTACCACCGATAACGCTTCTTCCGCATAAGCCACCCTGACGCGGTAGTGGTCTGGGCCAGTTAACACATAGCCTTTACGCAATACTTGACCACGTGGTAAAAACAAGCCTATCGCTTTACCCTTATCGGTTTCCAGCAACACACGGCTTTTTTGCCGGGCATCGTATGCCAAGGTGACCACGTCGTCGACTGGCGTTTCTTCAGGCGCAAATTCTGTCAGTTTTAACATGTTTAAAATAAAAAATAGCGTTGTGCAAACGGCAATACCGCTGCGGGTTCGCAGGTTAATAATTGGCCATCTGCGCGCACCGCATAGGTTTGCGCATCAACTTCGATTTTTGGTTGATAGTGATTATGGATTAAATCTTTTTTACCGACGGTCCGAGTACCTTTTACGACTCCCATGCGTTTGTGCAAATTCAAACCTTGCGCTAACTCAGCTTCCATAGCCACTTGCGGCACAAAAAACATCGAGCTACTCGCAGCACTTTGCCCAAAGGCGCCGAACATTGGTCGATAATGTACGGGTTGTGGCGTGGGAATCGATGCATTGGGATCACCCATCGGTGCTGCCGCGATAAAGCCGCCTTTCAGGATCAAACTTGGCTTGGTCGCAAAAAACGCAGGTGACCAGAGCACTAAATCCGCCAATTTACCGACTTCTATCGAGCCCACTTCATGCGCAATGCCATGACTCAACGCAGGATTAATCGTATATTTAGCAATATAGCGTTTAATCCGATAATTATCATTATGTGCCACATCTTCCGCTAAACTGCCGCGCTGCACTTTCATTTTATGTGCCGTCTGCCAAGTGCGGATAAGCACTTCGCCGACCCGCCCCATCGCTTGCGAATCCGAGGAAATCATAGAAAACGCGCCTAAATCGTGCAAAATATCTTCAGCGGCAATAGTTTCCCGCCGAATACGTGATTCCGCAAACGCCACATCTTCCGGGATAGCCGGATCCAGATGATGACAGACCATCAACATATCCAAATGTTCATCCACGGTATTGACGGTATAGGGACGCGTAGGGTTGGTAGACGATGGCAATACATTCGCCTCGCCACAGGCTTTAATAATATCTGGGGCATGTCCGCCCCCCGCACCTTCAGTGTGGTAAGTATGAATAGTACGTCCTTTAAAGGCCGCGAAGGTATCTTCAACAAAGCCGGATTCATTCAAGGTATCGGTATGGATTGCCACTTGCACGTCAAAATTTTCGGCCACGCCTAAGCAGCAATCAATTGCCGCCGGAGTCGTGCCCCAGTCTTCGTGCAGTTTTAAACCCATTGCCCCAGCGCGAATTTGCTCTTCCAACGCAATCGGTAGGCTAGCATTACCTTTACCCAATAAACCAAAATTCATAGCAAAGCCATCCAAGGACTGCAGCATACGATGGATATTCCAAGCCCCTGGCGTACAGGTCGTTGCGTTGGTGCCAGTCGCAGGCCCAGTCCCGCCACCGATCATGGTGGTCACGCCTGACATCAAGGCTTCATCGATTTGCTGTGGACAAATAAAATGAATATGCGCATCAATCGCCCCGGCAGTCAAAATTTGGCCTTCGCCAGCAATAATTTCAGTGCCTGGGCCAATAATAATATCTACACCTTGCTGGGTATCGGGGTTACCTGCTTTACCAATACCGCTGATGCGGCCGTGTTTAATCCCCACATCCGCTTTGATGATACCCCAATAGTCAACGATTAAAGCATTGGTAATCACCACATCAGCCGACAGCGCATCGGAAACCTGACTCTGGCCCATGCCATC
>SXIZ01000051.1 GCA_005779525.1 Methylococcaceae bacterium | reverse complement strand
TCCGGTTTTAGGATTTTTTAACTCATCTACCGACACTTCCGCCACGGCTTCAATGCTTGCCGTCTCAGTGGCCCCAGGATTAAGTGCCTCGATCATAGGATCATGAGAAACAGTATCATGTTTTGCTTCGACACTCGCTTCTACTTTATTGTCGTTCACTACTGCGTGTATTACATAGGCCACATAAATTGTTACCAAAATAAAAATTAGCTCACTCATACCCTTGTTTACCCCCAATTAATTTTTTTTATTATGCTTAAAAACTGCTAAGTTTAGAAATTGAATATAACAGATACCACTATTCTGACAAAGCTTACAACAAAATAAGCGTAAAAAAGTCATATGTGTGTAATTATTTCAAGATCTAGCGAATAAACTATACTATGAAAATAGCATAAGCCTTTAATAATTATTGCTATACTGAATTTTACGCCCCACATAATCATACCCCAAATTTTGGAGATGCGTACAATGTTAGAATGGGACCATAAATACGATATCGGTCATGGGCGAATTGATGCAGAACATCGAATCTTTCTCAGCTTAATCGCAGACTTCCAACAAGCCGTGCTCTTGCAAGCATCCAATGCCAAGCAGTATAGAATACTTGCCGAAATAATCAGCTATGCCGCATTTCATTTTATTAGCGAAGAAAACATTATGATCGACTGCGACTATCCAGAACGCGAGCGGCATTCAAGTTTACACAATCTGCTGCTTGCGGAAATCAAACATAAATGTGCACAGTTTAAGCATGGAGAAATCAATGGTGAGGAGGTCTTTGAATTTTTATTTCATTGGTTTGTGTTACATACTACCCATGAGGACAAAAAATTAGCGGATTTTAGCGGTACCGCAAATACCTAAGCATCACTGGATGCTCTGATTTACGTTACCGCTTTTTCAAATATTTTGCTTAGGCCGACTTCTGTTATTCTCCTAAGACCAAATACTCACCAGCAAAAGCAAAAACTAGGCTTGAAAAATCTCAGAATTAACACAGAGAGTCGGATCTAGACAAAGCGTTGTTGTAACGGCCAATCTCGATAATTAAATACTTGCCCGTGTTGCCGCACGGTTGCGATAGCCGCTAATGTGACTTCCGCGTACACCCATTGCACGGCATTTAATTCACCGACGACCAGAACGCCATCATCTGGAAAACTGCGGTCCACAGGTGTGAAGATGCCAGCTGCACCAATATTAACATCTACAGCTTCCGACCAAGGGGCCGCACCCACGGTGCAGGATTGCACGACATAACATTGATTCTCCAACGCCCGCGCCTGACAACCAATTCGCACACGATGATAACCTGCTAGGGTATCCGTACAACTGGGGACCAGAATGAGGTCCGCGCCCATTTCTACCTGCTGGCGCGCCAGCAAGGGGAATTCGCTGTCATAACAGACATTTATTGCAATGCGACCAAACAAGGTGTCAAAACATTTTAATTCCGTGCCGCTGTTAATAAACCATTGTTCATTTTCAAATCGGGTCATTTGTAATTTATCCTGATAATCATATTGACCATCGGGAGTGAACAAATATGCGCGATTATGATAACTACCATCAGCTTGCCGCACTGGGAAGGTGCCTGGCTGAATTATCAATTGCTGCGCTACGGCTAAGCCTTGATACAAGGCGATAAAATCGCTATGCACGCTTTGCATCGCCTCCAACTGCAGACTTAAAGAACCATACACTTCCGGCCCAAAGAGTGACGCTAATTCCATGCTGGCATATTCAGGGAAGAGTAACAGGTTCGCATTATTAGCAACGGCGTCGTTAACCCAGGACTCAATCTTAGCGACATACGCCTGCCAATCCTCAAAAAATCCAATATCGTATTGAGCAGTCGCAATTTTAATTGTCATGTTTTAACCAGAAAGTCATAGGTTTCGGGGTTTCAGTAGCATCATCCAAATCTTTCCAGGTGTAGGTAGTTTTAAGCTCCAGATGCTTCACGTAGCCACGTTTGTTCCAAAATTTATCTAAGGGCACATAATCCGCAGGGCGTCGCGGATGATCAAGCGGGCGCTCAACGCAGCAGAAACATATATGTTGAAATCCACCCAAATCTGCGGCATGCGCTTCCCGTTGTTCAAAAAAACGTACGCCTATGCCTAAGCCGCGATAATTTTTATTTAAGACAGACTCGCCACAATAAAAAATAGTCTCTGGGTCATAGCCCTGTTCTATAAACGGTTTTTTAACTTCATCCGTTTCGTATTTCAACGGAATGGCGGTAGAGGCGCCAATAATTTTGTCACCATCAAACGCCAAGACGATCACGCTCTCAGGACATTGAATATAGGTTTGTAAATATTTCTCTTCATAGGCTAAATCGCCGTCGTAAAGATAGGGAAAATCACGAAACACTTCTATCCTGAGACGCGCTAATTCAGGAATATAGGGGATTAAAGCTTCGCCGCTAAAGCGTTCGATTTTAATTGTTGTTGACATAAGAACAGACTATCAAAGGTTAGTAAAATGAGATTTAGAAAGAGTTATCTGCTGGTTGCTGGCATACTTGAGTAAACCAAGTTGCGCAAGGATGGCGCCAAGGGTATCCGCAACCCAATCCAGCACACTGGCGTTACGCCCAGGTACGAAAGTTTGGTGCCATTCATCGCTGATACCGTATAAACTGCAAAAAGCGATACTGGCGATTGCGAGTATAATAGGCGCACTAATCCAATGCCGAAAACTTCGCCAGCACATTAGCCCCATGCCGAAATAAGCCAAGAGATGATGTACTTTATCTTGATTTTCAAATAGCTCAGGCGTAGGTAAAGTCTGTTGATTAGACAACCAAAATATTAACGCGCAGTAAGCCGCAAGGCCGAAATGATCAATCTTTTTAAGCATGTTGTAATTAATGAATAATATTTTCGATTTCGCTGAAGCCTGTTTACAGCGTGATAACATTGCAGAAAAATTGCAATTAACCCACCTTGCATGGCAAAAATGGGAACAAGGGCAGTTAAATTTACATGCGAAAACGCCACCCGCTGCTATAGAGCGCACAGTATTCCCTACACATCCGATTTTATTACTCCCTAAGCACATGCCCAATCGCAGCCTAGCTTCCCCCGAAGGCTTGGCCGCATTTTTTCATGCGCTAGCGCATATAGAATTTATCGCCGTGTATTTAGCTTGGGATATTTTATATCGATTTCGCGGATTACCGACACAGTTTTATAGTGATTGGCTAAGGATTGCCGACGAAGAAGCGCAGCATTTTGCATTAATATGCACGCACTTACAAAGTTTGGGGGTGAACTATGGCGATTTGCCCGCACATCACGGCTTATGGGAACACGCGGTAGATACTCAAGCGGATATCTTAGCGCGCTTAGCTCTAGTTCCCCGATGCATGGAAGCGCGCGGCTTAGATGTCACCCCGAAGATGATCGCCAAATTTAATGAACGCGGCGATAGCGCGGGTGCGGCTATTCTGCAAAGGATTTTAACCGATGAAATCGGGCATGTTGCTCGCGGCTCGTATTGGTTTCAAACCTTGTGCTCCTCCCAAGGTCTCGATCCAGATCAGCACTATCAACACTTGCTACAACAATACTATAAAGGGGGCAAACCTAAAGGCCCATTTAATAGAGAATTGCGTAT
>SXIZ01000050.1 GCA_005779525.1 Methylococcaceae bacterium | reverse complement strand
TGTAAATCGCTATATCGGGACCTCTATCTGTGTGGCCGCAGACTGTTTTATCGACACCCACAATCTAGGAAAGCGCCCAATTGGTCTACTACAACTCAAAGGTAAAAGCACGCCGTTACTGGCTTACGAACCCTTAAACCCAGATGATATGCAGGGAGGGGTGAGTGACCCAGCCTATGAGCAAGCGTACGATCTCTTAACCACTGATCCTAAAGCGGCATTTGCAGCATTTGCTCTATTGGCACAACAGCGCCCAAACGACCCACTAGTTGCCTTTCATTTACAGCGCTTACAAAACGGACAGCAAGGCAATGTTATCGTGTTTACCGAAAAATAATCACAATGATGCATGGCACTTATACAGCCGCTAACTGTCTAATTAATTTAGAAATCATTTAAACTATAATGATAATCACATCTTAAAATGCGCATAGCTGCTACAAACTTACTAAAGACAACTGGTAAAGTGATTGCGGAGGAATATAATATTTTGTCGACTTAAATCGGTATCAGACGCCGAAAGGGCTATAAATAAAGCGTCTGTTGAATAAATTCTTTATTAAATTAAATACCTATAAAAAATACAACGCAAATAATTTTAATAAACACAGTTGTACTAAAAAATTAATTTGATTTTCGCCCACCTCTTTTTAGGATATACCTCATGTTTATGCCTAGCCTTCGGACCACAAGTCGGCTCATAAGCAGTAGCTTATTATGCAGTATACTCACGTTCAATTTTGCGACTCACTGCCTTGCAAACTCGGAAAAAATTAAAGAAAGAAATAACCTAACCCCATCATTTCTGAAACAAGGTATAAAATTAGAAAACGAAGACCCTTGGAAAGCCGCAAGTCTATATTGCATTGAAGCCCGCCAAGGATCAACCGAAGCTCAATACCGTTTAGCGATGTTATTTGCTTTTGGTCAAGGCGTTCCCGAAGACCGGGCAGCAGCAGCCTCTTTGCTATCAATTGCTGCGGAGCAAGGCCATCAGGAAGCCGCAAATATGTTAGAAACCATTCAATACTCTTCTGACAAGCTTCCGCAATGTGTGTTGACGAACGTCCAGCCACCGCACGCGCCTAAGCCCCCTGAAGTTCCGCAAACCTTTGTACAGGACAATCGCACTCTGGATAACGTGCTAGCATCTCTGCCCAAAGAAAAACGCTGGCTTATTAGCATGATTCAAAAAATTGCCACTTGGCACGATGTTGATCCACGTTTGGCATTATCTATCGTGAATGTAGAATCGCATTTTCAACATACCGCTATCTCAAATGCCAATGCGATGGGTTTAATGCAATTAATTCCGGCAACTGCAGAACGTTTTAATGTGCAAGACGCATTCGATGCCAGTCAGAACGTGAAGGGCGGCGTAAAATATTTACGCTGGCTGCTCAAGCGTTATCGCGGTAATGTGGAATTAGTGGCTGCCGCTTACAATGCGGGCGAAGGTGCCGTTGACAAATACAAAGGCATTCCCCCCTACCCCGAAACCCAAGAATATGTGAAGCGTGTTTTACATTTTTACCCGCAAAGCAAACCCAATATTTAATTTGCAAGCACCAACATGCCCTATCTGGCGCACACTTTGATTAGGTACGTGCCACCTTTATGCATTGGCATTACTCTTTCTACACGTTTTCTAACGAATCTAAGCCCAGCCAATAGTCTGTAATATTCTCCCGCTAAGCAGACTTTTAGCTGAGTAGCCGTATGCTAGAAAAATCCAATATAATAGCGGTTAAATATCATTTACGCCTCAGCAAAACCCTACCTCATCTTAACCGCAAGGTAAAAAATCGCATCAGTGTAACTGAACCTCTGCGGTTGATTGCAACGCAGCCGTTACTTGTAGGTTAATACTACGCGCAACCTTGAGCTGATTAACTAAATCATTCAAACACACCCGCAATGGCTTACTAAAAGCTCTGTCTAAAGTTGGCTCTAACGTCAGATTAAGTAATTCCGGATAACGCCATTGAGTTGCATCGATGAAATCTTGAACTTCATTAATTTTAGTAGGCATCAGCTCTGGGTGTGCTTTGTAGGCCACACCTTTTGCAATCACTGCTTTCGGGTGCGAAAACTCTTCACCAGAGTAAGTTTTCGGTAATTCCACTGCCGTCTGCGCAGAAGGCGCTGACGGCATACTCAGAAATGCAAATTTTTTGAGATTATTTTTTAAATCATTCACACAAATCTTAAGCGTCTTCCAGTCATTAGCTGGCATTGCAAGCAGTTCAGCTGCCTGCAAGTAGTTTTGCTGATACAGATTGATATCTGCTTGCAGCTGGGGAAATTTAAGCTGCACTTGATTCAAAAATTGCTGGATAGCAGTCATTTGAAACGGAATCTTACCTGGATGTGCATTATAGGCTACACATTGCCAAATCATTGCAGTGCTACTGAGGGTTTCTAAATCAGAATTTTTTAGAACAGTGTCAGTCAGCTTTGTTTTAACCTGCTGATGATTCGTGGCTGGCAGCAATTCATCACGCTGAGCCACAGAGAAATCTGGCTGCGGTAAAGTTTTTAATCCTGAAGGGTGTAAAAAAGACTGCGTCAAATTGAGCGAAGATCCACGAGATATCGCGGAACTTAGGTCTGCGACTTCCTGACCAAGCCAAGACTCAAGCTGCGCAACATTCAATTTATCAGCCCAGGAATTCAAAACCAGCAAATCCACACCCACAGAACTTAGCTCGACTAGACTAAAAACCACCGTCATACCGATCAATAAAGTACGGTAATGTCTTAGCCCCTCGGTCATGTTATAAATTTTTGACTGCAGAACATTATGCAACGAATGCGCTGCCTGACTAGGTTCTGTTTCTACGTCTGCTTTAGGCGCTTCAGGAGTCTTGGGTCTCGGCCCGCTTTCGCTGACTTGCTTCAGTTTGCTCAGTTTTTCAGTTTTTAAGATCCATGCATCATATTCAGCACGTTTCTCTGGATCAGAGAGCACGGCATATGACTGCGACAAGGCCTTAATCATTTGATCTGCCGTCGTACTATCTCCCACATATTTATCAGGATGATAGGTCTGACAAAGAGTTTTATAAGCGGCTTTAACGACATTGGCGGGGGCGTCACGGGTGACTTTAAGGGTGTCGTAGTGAGTTGTAATTTTGGGCATGCACTATGCATTTTTTCTAAAGTTAAACAGATCCGATACTCAATCATGCACACAGAATAACGCTGCGGCCTAGGGCATTGATTTTGGATGATCCGACCTGCGACGCTTTGAAGCTTATCCTACTGCGTAATCTGACAAAGTACCTGCTCGAAAACAGTTTAAATTGCTTGATTCAAACATTTTTTGCTAGGGTAATCCCTTAAGAAGGCGGCTGCAATGCAGTCTGCTGTAAAGTTTGATGCCTATCAAAAATAAATCGCCGTAGCGTTTGAATTCCGCAAATCAGGTTTGCCAACCAAGAATCACCAGCCTACCCAAGAGCTTTCAGGTATACTGTCAGAATTTATATGGCTGAAATAACTATGAGACCGAGTGGCAGACTCCCTGAACAATTGCGGGTAATTAACTTTACGTGCGGATATACCAAACATGCGGAAGGTTCTGTGCTGGTGGAATTTGGCGACACCCGGGTATTATGTACCGCCAGTATAGACAATACCGTCCCCCGCTTTCTCAAAGGTAAGGGGGAAGGCTGGGTGACCGCAGAGTATGGGATGTTACCGCGCTCTACCCATAGCCGTATGAATCGGGAAGCCAGTCAAGGTAAACAAGGTGGACGGACGCTTGAAATTCAACGTTTGATTGGGCGCTCGTTACGCGCAGCGGTGGATTTAACGGCTATTGGCGAAAACACCATTACTATTGATTGCGACGTCATCCAAGCCGATGGCGGCACTCGGACGGCCTCAATTACGGGGGGCTATGTGGCTTTATCACTCGCCATCGACAACCTGCTACTCACCAAGAAAATTAAGAAAAACCCTCTCCATGGTCAAATAGCGAGTGTGTCAGTCGGCATTTATAATGGTATCCCGGTATTAGATTTAGATTATGTCGAGGATAGCCAGGCCGAAACGGATATGAATGTAGTCATGAATGATGCCGGAGCGTTTATTGAAATTCAGGGCACCGCTGAAGGACATGCATTCCGTAAAGAGGAATTAGATAGCATGCTCGCCTTAGCGCAATCGGGCATTACTGAATTATTTACCAAGCAACGGCTTGCCCTTGGTCGTTAGTCTTTAGTAGATTGAAGCGCATGGCAGACGCGGCAACTTAGCATTGCACCACGTTTGCTATGCACCTCCGGATAAATTAGCCCCCTCCTCTCGCGTGCATTTAAGATTGCCGCTTTGGCATTCAGACAATCCCTTGTAAAATCGGCGCTTCATTCATTTTCAACACGGATTCCTGACATGGCAACCATTACCTTTCAAGGCAAACCTATTCATACTTGTGGCGATTTACCCGCCGTTGGCAGCAGCGCGCCGGATTTTACGTTGGTCACCCAAAAACTCACCGAGGTCAATTTAGCCAGTTACGCAGGCAAAAAGAAAATTCTAAATATTTTACCCAGCTTAGATACCCCAACCTGCGCGATGTCTACCCGGAAATTTAATGAAAAAGCCTCTAGCATGGAAGACACCGTGGTTCTGGTGGTCTCTGCAGATTTACCGTTTGCACAAAACCGCTTCTGTACTGCTGAAGGCTTGAAAGATGTGATTCCGCTGTCGTGTTTTCGCGCCAGCTTTGCAACGGATTACGGGGTGTTATTGACTGACAGCATCCTTGCGGGCTTAACAGCGCGGGCAATCGTGGTCATCGATGCCCAAAACCAAGTGTTGTACACGGAATTAGTAGCTGAAATTGCAGAAGAACCCAACTATGAGGCCGCACTCGCTGCCATAAAATAAGGCAAACAGCTAGCGGCTTTCATGCATGCGTAAGGCAATTTCCTGCCACAAAGCCTGATAGGCTGCCGCGGCTTTACTCTTGCCAGCAAACACTGGCAAGGGATTACGTTCCTCCCCCATGCGTTCAATATCACTGGCATAAGGAATGGTGCTATTTAAGATCGTTGGTGTATGCTCACGCAAGCTTGCCAATAAATCCAAATGCATTTTTTTACGCCGATCAACCATTGAAAAAAATGGAATTAAGTTGACTGCGTTAAGCTCTTGCTCATTAAGAAAATCTTGCAGCTGCGTTAAGGTTCTGACTGACAAGGTCGTCGGAATTAGTGGACACACAATATAATCAGCCGCATGTAAAATCGCTTCAGATAACAACGACATCCCTGGCGGGCAATCTAGAAAGATATAGTCATACTCGGACGCCAATGGCTGCAATAATTTGCTCAGCCGCCGCGTTGGTTTTTTACTATCATCTAGAATCAAATCCAGATTTCGCGCCGAAAAATCGGCCGGGAGTAAATCAAAATTCTCAAAATCCGTGCCTTTGATAAAGGTATGCAACGCACTTTTCCCCTTGACCAACGCCCGACTTCCCCCCTTAAGCTTTGGCTGAATCCGCAAATAAAAACTACTTGCAGCTTGCGAGTCCAAATCCCACAACAGGGTATTATGCCCTTGTAAAGCAGCAAGAAAGCTAAGGTTCACTGCAGTCGTCGTTTTGCCGACCCCACCTTTAATGTTATATACCGCTATTACCTTCATTAAGCACTCCTGAAGTCGAAGTCGTCAAAATTATTCATCATCCTCATCCAGGCTGAGATACTGTTTCTGTGGGGCAAATAATCGGGTGAAATGCCGATGATTTTTGGCACGGCTAAAGCTCTTGATATTGTCATTTAAGACTTGTCTAGCAGCCTGCTGACGTTGCGTTAAAGTGTCAATTAACAAGGCAATGGCCTGCAAACTTGCACTCGAAGCCCCATCTGCCGCTTGTTCTTCGCCCAGCGTGCGTAACGTTTGGATCTGTACCGCTAAGTCTTGCAATTCGCCTAAGCTACTTAACCAAAATTTAAGCAGTTTTAACGCCTGCTTCATTTCCGCCTTAGGGTAAACGCTTTGAAAAAATTCGATCAAATAGCGTAGCTTTTTCATACTTTTACGCAAATCATGCCATTCTTCCTCAGGGGAATCAGAGCTCAGCACTTGCGCAGTATTCATCACTTGCTTATAGGTTTTCCAGATTTTACGATCGGCCCACTGCTTTACGCTCCATTTTGCTTGAGGAGCAGCCGATTGGTCGCTAGGGGGGGCATCCAAAAAAGCTTGCCAACGCCCCATCGAATCACAGTAATATTCAGATTGCAAATGCTGCGCTAATTCCTGATAGGCCTGCTGTTGCTTGTGCTGTAGTAATTCTCGTAGCGGCTCAAGATGCTCTCGATTGGCGACAGGCAGTAATGCTTGATACGACTCAAATTGCAGTAAATACACATCTAAGTCTCTGACAGGTCCAGTAATTTTACCTAACCAAGAAAAAAACTGTATAAATTCAGCCAGTAATTGTTTAGGGAATATTTTTTTACACCGTCCTAAGCCCACACGTGTAGAACGCACCGCGATCCGAAAATCATGTACAAACTCACTATCCCAATTATGAATGCACCCTGCATGATTGCGTTGCAGCACGCCTGTCAAATGTTTATAAATTTGTGCTAAAGCAACAACCGCGCGTAGTTGTGGATTGAAATGTAATTTTAATTTGGGCTGATAGTCTCCAGGAAACTTAGCGTGTAAAGCTAACACCTGGACAAATAACGCTTGGGTTTCAGGTAAAAGATCAAACTCTGCCTGCAGTTTATTAATAATGGCTAAAACCTCTTTGTCATAGCCTTTAATAATCTGAATAACGATGCGGGTCGCCAAAACCTTAGAAGCTTCAATCCGTAAGCGAAAAATGGTTTTAGCATCCTGATTGAGCACATTGATCGGCGTCACGGAAAAATTTACCGCCCCCACCTCAAATAAAGCACGCATGGCTAAAATGGGCGTCAGTTGTAAGCGAAAATCGGTAGACTCAAAATCTGACGCAAATACTGGAACTTGTGATATATCTGCACTCATGAGCGCTTGCGGATAGTCTAAATTCAGTAAACTCAAACTGCCTCCAGCAGCAGACTGACTGAATTCCAATACCATACCTGCATGATATAAACGCCAATCAAAACTATCGTAATAACTTTTCCTAATCTCAGTGACCACCCCTACCTGCAAATCAACGATTGCCTGCAGCCGTTGGATAAACTGGGCTATACTGCATTCATCAGGAAGGGTATAAATTAACGCGGTCTTGATCATAAACTTAAGCTAAAACCTAAATAGTCATATTTCTGTAATATTAACAGCTTACCATGACATGTTTATGACAATAGCAGTAAAACCACGGAATGCCCGTACTCCAAGAGCTCTACACCTCAACTCACATCACGGAAAGACAGCATGCAGCACAAAACGCTATTTTTACTTCGCCATGCAAAAGCAGAACAAGACATCGAAGTTGTCGATTGGCTAAGACCTTTAAAAAAACGCGGTGTTCGCGCGGCCAAACACATGGGTGCGTGGTTAACCGAACAAAACATACATCCAGAACTTATTATCAGCTCACCCGCCAAACGCGCCTTAAGTACGGCTAAAAAAGTCTGTCAAGCCATGGATAGATCCAGTAGCGACATACGCCAAGATGAACGCATTTACAATGCAACCTTAGAGTTGTTATACCAAGTGATCCAAGAATGCCCTGCCAGCGCACAAAGCATTTTAATTGTTGGGCACAATCCGTCACTCGAAGAATTTCTTAAGGACGTTTCGCAAGATGAGATTGAAGAGGCACCCGATGGTAAGTTACTACCAACGACCGCACTTGCGCAGTTAGAAATAACTATACCTTGGGCAGAAATCCGTGCCAAAAGCGCAAGCTATCAAGGCATTACCCGCATTAAAGAAATTGAAGGACTTTGAATGCGCGCCTGCGTGATTGGGTTAATGTGCTAAAGAAGTTTTAAAGTCCACTGAATTTAAAGCACATAGCTAATCGCGTATTTTTCTAGTAGAATAGTCAGGAATTAATCTGAGACTTTAATTTTTTTATAATTTTTCATTTTAATTTAGCAGGACGTCTAAAACTTAAATTACATCATCACAATAGGATTAACTAAATGAAATTGATTAAAAAAATTATCGTTTCAAGTCTGGTAGCAGCTTCTATGCTAGCAGCGTCTGCCACTACTTTCGCTGCTGAAGGCGATGCAAAAGTAGCAAAAGCATTGAACGATACCATTGCTATCTTGCAAACTACTGCTGAACTCGTTGAGTCTGGCGCAGCGCAAGATGCAATTACTCAAAGCTTACACGAAGCTAAACAAGCACAAAAAGAATTCCGTTATGAGCAAACTGAGCGTAAACGTCAATATGCTGCAGATCATATTAAAGAAGCTTTAAGTGCTAACAAAAAAAGTGATAAAGCGACTACTTTAACTGAAGTTAAAGCCGCTTTAGCAGGTTTCCAAGAAATGAAACCTATTTATGATGCAGCTCACTAATTACTAGTTGAGCGTCAAGGCGGATACCAATGCTGTATCTGCCTTTTTTAGCAAAGTTTGAGTATTCACACGTATTCCAGACTATATTTCCATTCATAATTTATTTTTCAAACCCCAAGCTCATCTGCACTCTATCCCAACGTGTTCTCAAAGTCGTTTGGGTTGACTTATATCTGGACGTAGCCACAAGCATATGGCGTATACCCCGATACTCTTCCAGTCACTTCGCTCTTGATGACTCTGCATGAAAGCAATACACACCATCGCAATTCATCCTCTTGCCCCTGAAAAACCCAAATTTGGTCAGCCATGTAATGGTTGTGGCATATGCTGTTTAGCGGAGCCTTGCCCGCTAGCCCATGTGTATTTATGGCAATTTCGTGGCAGCTGTCGGGCACTGGTGTGGCAAGCAGAGCAACAACGCTATGCCTGCGGAATGCTATTATACCCTGAGCGATTTGTACGTTTACTCCCTGCTCGCTTAGCCCCTTACTTAAAACCTTGGTTTGCAAGACGGATCGCAGCAGGAGTAGGATGTGATTCTTCCGATGAACTTCTTCTACACGAATAAGTCAACCTCAAAATACTCTACTTAAAAAGCGCAATCCTCTCTGGACGAGCCGATAGGCTAAAGCCATTTTCAGCGTGAATATTTTGTCTAGTGTGCACAAAGAAAATCCACAAACCGACCCAATTTGCCTTACTATAAAGCTTTAAATATGCGTTAACACCTTTAAGGAAGATATCTATGCAAAAATTCGTAGTCCCCTGCGTCCTATTGATAGCATTTAATACTGTCGTTTTCGCAGGCTCACCCCCTGCACTGGATCATCGCCGCGGCGATTATATTCTTGGTCGTTTTGATAGCAATGGTGACCAGATTGTGACCCAAGAAGAATTCTTGAACTCCGCACATGAACGTTTTGTTGCAATGGATATCAATGCTGACCAGAAAATTACTTTAGAAGAATTTACGCAACGCTATCAAGATTTCAAACCTAAAACCCACTCCTCGCATCATGCACAAATTAATCTTGCCGAGGGCGATAATAATAAAGATGGCAAGATTAGCGAAACGGAATATCTCAAGGCATCGCAGCAACATGCCGAGGAAATGTTTAAGCAAAAAGACCTGAATGGCGACAAACAATTAAGCCCTGAAGAACTGCGACCCACTCCCGCACCTTTGAAAATGCTATCCGGTGAAGATTTAGCTGCCGACAAGGTTTTTGCAAAACTGGATGTCAATCATGATAACGTGGTCACCGAGCAGGAATACCATGAGTCGCGCAAACAATGGTTTAGCGAACTGGATCGCGATCATGACAACAAACTTACCCGCGAAGAGCTTGCAAAGTAAGCTCGTTTCTAGCCCAAGCAGATTTGGTAATTGGGGGTATTAGTCGTTTTGGCTACCCCCGTCTATAAGTTGGGGCAACCAATATTAGCTCCCAACCTTAACCTACACGCGATGACTTTGCTTTTTTTTACGCGACTCACTGGCAGAAGTTAGCACTTTTTTAGCCACCGACTATAATGTTAGTATCAATCTGGTAATCCTGCTTCCTGCCTCATTATGTTCAAAATACTACTGTGTTTTCTGGCAATTCCTGCCCTATTAAAGGCAGGCTATGTTGAAAACTTTATATTCGAGCTCACCGAAACCCGTTTTGTAGGGTTTTCGCAAGCGATTGCTAACGATATGCTGTTTTACGCACTATTGTGGATGTTAGTCTATTTTTCAGTATTGCCTAACTGTTGGCGCTGGTTATCCGCATTTTTACGTACCTTAGCCCTACTCTGTTGGATTATTTATTGCGCCGACTATTTTGTAATTAAAAATTTCAACACGCATCTGACATTTGGCGATAGTATTAAATATGCTGGTTATGCGTATAAATATCTACAGCAAATTTACAATTTAAATAATTACACGCTAAGTGCACTCTGCTTACTCCTGCTAGGAGCTTTACTCCCACTGCTACTGAGCCCGTTTCGATTGCCTAAACAGAAATTCAAGACGGTGCCCTGGGTGTTATTTATCAGTGCAATCTTAGGCTACACTGTTTTCGCTGATGAACACAAATATGCGCATTCCTGGATTTATAAAAATGTGGTGGATTACAATTTGATCATATTGTCAGAAGGTTCGCCTTACAGCGCGGAGTTTAAGCAGGCCCTGCATTTTGATGAAGCACAAACCTGTCAAACCCTTCCCAGCATCCCCAAAAATATTATTATTTTAATGGTCGAATCCCTATCAGCTTACCAAAGTCAGTTTTTTTCTGGCATCAAAGACTGGACTCCCAATTTAGACGCGATCGCACAAGACAATTTGGCGTACCGTGATTTTTATGCCAACGGTTTTATTACCGAAGATGGTGAAATCTCGCTACTCACCGGCATTCCGCCCATTTATCCGCCGTCGACTTACGATAATGATGGTGGCACATCGTTTTATAGTTTTTTTAATCTCCCTGACGCTCTCCCGCAAGCATTAAAAAAACATCATTACCACACCGAATTTTTAACCAGTTCCGATTTGGAATTTGGCAACACTGGGCAATGGGCACAGAGTATTGGCTTTGATTATGTTGAAGGCCATGATCACCCAGACTATAACGCTTGGGAGCGATTCCATTTCAAATCGGCACCCGATGCCGCTTTATATTTACGCGTATTAGATCGGCTTAAGCAACAAAAGCAGAACTTTTTTCTGTTTATCAAAACGGTCAGCAGCCATCACCCTTATGTCAATCCCGAAACCAAACACGCCTCTGAAGAGGAAGCGATTATCTATACCGATAAGCAACTCGGGATTTTTTATCAACAACTTCGCAATACTGGCTTTTTTGAACATGGCATATTGTTGATCGTCGGTGATCATCACGCGATGACCCCATTAAAACCCCATGAAGCAGAACGCTTTGGTCAGTACCAAGCCGCTGCCAAAGTCCCTTTGGTGGTCATTGATGGACATTCGCACGGTCAGGAAGCCCAACAGTTTCAGCAAATAGATGTATTTAATACCGTGTTAGGAGAAATTTCTGGGACGCCATGCTATAGCGATTGGCGCGGGATTTTATGGGGTACAGCAAAACACTCACCTAAGTTTATAGTGCACCGTCGGGGCGATAATCGCGATAAGGTCAGTGTATTTAGTCAAGATGCGGCCGCACAAATTAAACTGGATGGCGATGCGACTCGGGTCGTCAGTGATTATCCCGAAGACCCGAGTATACGGCAATTGATCATAGATAAGATTAATACCCTGAGAATTACCCGCTCCCAATGGGCAACTGCAACTATCGACTAACTAGTGCTACAGACTAATAAGCGCCTAATAAATCCGCGCCTATCGTACCCACTAAACTGATTAGATAATCAGGATGTTGCACCGTCGCCAATTTTTGGGTTGCAAATGCTAAGCGCTCTGCAATCTGTAAATGAGCAATGTCATCGGCATGTTGACTGCGCGCCATAAACACTTGCAAACTCTCCACATGTCGTTGCCAAAGTTGCATATCACGCGTTTGCTTGGTGCGCAAACGCGCTTGGTACCACTCAGACGCTAATAAGGATTCTCGACTAAACATCGCCCGGATTTCAGGAGCATGCACATCCTTACCAGCATAGTGTCCGTAGGCCATGATATGTAATAAAACTTGTAATGGCGGACAAGCGTCGTCAATACTGCCGTCTTCAAAATATTGCTGTGCAACTTGTTGTTGTGTTTCAACAATATTATGCACACCATCAACAAATACCGCTAAATCTTGGGTTTCTGGCTCGAGAATATCTTTGGTAAACACCGCAATGGGATTATCAAAAATTTTGCCCATAAAATCGTGCACAAAGTGCTCGGTGATCCGATAGCCTAAACGACTCGCTAGTACTGGCTTACCCTCATAGCTAAAATCTTGCAACGCGGCTAAGTATCCCTGTTTAATCAGATATTCTGGTTGCCGTTCATCGATGCGTAAACGTGTCCAAATTTCAGGAATTAACAAACTGACATCATGGTTGACACGCATATCGGGACCAATAAAGCCAGCGGAGCTGGAGAACCCCGGATAACCCGTCAGAATAAATGACACTAAAGCATTATTCAGATCTGGCGTGGCGCGTAAAGCGTTAAACGGGCCTTTAGTCAATGCCCCTTCACTTCCCGCTCCAGTGGTCGAAGGCGACTTACCGGTGAGCGAACAAATAAAATCCATGAACAGTTCGGGCAGTTCTTGGTAATGAATGGGATTGTACACTGCTAGTGCACGAATACCGGGTTCGGGTGGATTATTGCGTCGACCGCAAAGCACCGCATCCACCGGAAAACATACAGGCTGTCCCAACGGAATTTTACGATGTAAGCGCGTGCCGATTTCGGCAATATATTTACGCACCGGATTAATTAAGTCTGGTCGCGTTTCCAAATAGCGCGGATTTTTAGAAGGCTTACCACCCACTAAACGTGGATGCGCTGAAGACACCACAAATCCTTGTTGCTCGCGGTAGGCTTGAGTCAATAATTGATGCATCGGGGGCGTAAATTTACTGATCGACAAGACATCCTCGACGATCTCCGCCAAACTCTCTCCGCGCAGGGGTTCGAAATTCGCCATAAAATTACCGGATTCTGCCATATTCAGTTCGGTTTGTTTATCATACCCAGGAATAATCGCATCATCGGGACGTTGAAACAAACGGTACTCGCAATTGCTGACCAATTTTAACGCCGGATACAAGATATTTTCGGCACAAAATGGCGCAATCATATGCTGAGGAACCACCACCGAAGCACTAATATCGTCTTCCATTTGAATTTTTTCTGCGGCAATAAAATCCTGCCGCACTTTAAAGGTTCGCCAACCGCCTTGTAAATCAAAGCCTATGCGCAGGTACGAGGCAATGATTTTGCGGTCAAATAGCTTCAGTTCATGCCCCGGCGCACCGTCGACAATATCGACAGAAATATGTTCTCGCCAATCTTTGCCCCATTCCGGGCGATAGAAACGTTTAATCAAAAACGTCAGCGCAAAAATATACGGTGGAATCGATTTTAACCAGGCATTAAACTCATCGGTATGACTGGACGAATAGGTCAATAATTTAATCACCGAACCTAGACTGCGCTCCGTACCTAAAACTGAACGCTCGGGGGCATGGTCTTCGTGTTCATGCCCGGGACGGAAACGACCACGGTAATCTTTGTTAACGATCTCTTCCACTTTGTCCAAATCTTTTTGTAGATCATGCACAAATAACGGATTATAAATAATCGCATCTTCAATGGATTTGGAAATCTCAGACTTTCCCCCGCCCGACACAGTAGACGGTTTATGACAAAACGTGCCTTCAGGCTCGGTACCAACCAAACGCCACGAAGGAGCACCGGGGTGTTTGAGCATTTCTACCTTGTAGCCATTGGGCTGGATATAGATTTTATGCGGTTGCAAACGTAAATCGTGTAGCACCCCATTTTTTTCCCAACTGATCGTTTGCGCATTCAAATCCATACGCAAAACTTGCGGCACATAAATAATCTCAGGATACTGTTTATCTATAGCGTAGCCTTCGGGTTTAACCTCCATCAGCGCCCCGAAACGCGCCACCATATCTTCAAAATTATAACCGACCTCGCGCGAAGGGCTGCCAATACCATATTCATCACCATGGTTACGGCGTCTAAAGGCTAACGCCCCACCCGCATGCTCTTCTTCCGCTAGACCGAATAAATTTGCCGCATAACTAATTTGGGCTTTAACCTCTTTTTTACAATAGCCGTAATAATTGTCCGCCAAGATGGTGACAATCACACCACTGGCATCGCGTGCGGTAATCTTAAACGCCTGCCCATCGTTATAAAGTTCATCCGCGGTTTGCCAGCACATACCGTCTTGCCGTTGACGTGCAGTAGCTTCATCCCAGTGCGGTAAGCCTAACGCTTGTTTCGTCAATTTCACTAATTGCGGTGCCAAAATCACACAGCCCGAATGTCCAGTCCAATGTTCAACGTCCAAAGCAGCATCAAATTCCGGCAAGGCTGGGTTACCACCATTACCAAAAATGCTTTCGACAAAATCCAAATTACTCACTAAACTGCCAGGCGCAAAAAAACGAATCTCCATATTCTTGGCATGTTCCACCCCTGGAATTTCAGGGCAAACAATAGGCCGCAACAATAACGAGACAAACATGCGCGCTGGTACAGGTTGATTGGCACAAAAAGGCAAGGTCATCAGCTCTTCAGGAGGATTCAAGGCATGCTGTAACAACGCAGCAAACGTGCGCTTAGGCACTTCCTTTTTATCTCCCGGCACGGGTAACCCACCATCGGCAATATGAAAAGAGCCTTGGGTGGTGCGTCTATCACTGGCAGGATTATGCAACACCCCTTGTTTCACTTTATAGCTGGCGACATATTCTGCTTGAAATTGGTCTTCACCGATGGGAAGAGAGAGTTCACGTGCGACGCCATGTCGATCTAATTCAAAGGTTAACGTCGGTAATTGCGGCACTTTTGCCAAGCCCAAATCCGCACAATAAGCATCTAAAAAACGTTGAATCCGCATATCTGGCGGATAGAAATAGGCGGCCAGCTGCCGACTTTTTTCCAAATAACTACGCAGCATGTCATGGGCGGTGTGCATAATTCCGGCAGTATCGTCCTGTAAACAAGTCGGCTGCCCGCAAGAAGCTAGCTTCAGGTTGATGTACAAATGCAGCATGTGCTGCTCAGAAGCTGAATTGGCTTGCGGCTTGTATAAGCCCAATGATTGCATAAAGTCCATCAGGGTACCTCGTAGTTATTATTATTGTTAGGTGATAATAAAGGAAATTAACCGCCTTGAAAACTCAGATCAACTATTTGATGGATATAAGTTAGCGGCGGAACCACATTAGTCATAAAGCGCTCATGGTGCGTGGTGCGGGCGATAAATTCCATTTTACTTAAGAGCAGCATGCACTCTGCTAACAAACTGCACTACTCACCTTATCTAAACACCAACACAGATGTTATGCTTACCTCAAATTTAGCAAATCCAAGTATGTAGAAATAACACCCCTATACAACAATAGTGCTACCATGCAGCGATTCGTCTAAGAATGATGACGATCTCCCTAAGCGCCTTATCGGCCTGCATGCTGCTTTCTGAGAGCACGGTGTTCTACGATTAGTTTCTTACACAACGCCACTCTGCTCCTCTGGAAAGCAACATGCCTGGATTTCAAGTGCAATACCAAACCGTCACCGTCGGCGGTATCGATTATACAATTCGCTCTTTACTTGACCGACAACAGTATGCCGACCCCTTAGGTGCAGCGGCACAGACTGGTATTTCGCCTGCCAGTTGGTCATTGTTTGGGCATTTATGGCCATCGGCACGGGTTTTGGCGCTGGCAATGCACACACACGAGTTAGCTGGCAAACGTATTTTAGAAATCGGTGCAGGCTTAGCGCTTGCGAGTTTAGTCATCCATCGGCGCGCGGGCAATATGACGGCCAGCGATTGGCATCCTCTAACTCAAGAATTTTTGACTGAGAATTTACGTTTAAATCAGCTCGGCCCCCTGAAATATCAGTTTGGCAATTGGGCGGAGGATAATCCAGAATTGGGGCGATTTGATCTGATTATCGGCAGTGATGTACTGTATGAACGCCAACAACCCGAACAATTGGCACGCTTTATCGCCAGTCATGCGGCCACTAAGGCTGAGATCATTATTGTGGACCCTAATCGCGGTAATCGGGTAAGCTTTTGTCGCGCCATGCAGCTCTTAGGCTATGGCGTGGTCATGCGTACTGCCCATCCATGGACTGAAAATGGTGAAGCTTATAAAGGTCGATTTTTAACCTTTAGCTAAGGTGCTAGCTTTAGTCAAACTGATGATGACTAAAAGCTTAGGGCGATCAATACTTTAGCAGTGGCAAAATACCTCAAGGCGTAAATTGCTGGTATTTTTCAAGATTAAGTTTTAAGTCTTGTATACAAATCTGTAAAGGCTTACGCAATGTTGCTGGTAGCTCCTCTTCATTATTTGCAAGCTCTTGCTCAGAGGTTTTAGGTTTTAAGATCTGTGTTTCTACCGTATGCATTAAGCTCTGGATTTTTGCCCTATTCATCGGAATCCGCCCTGGATTAGAATTGTAAGTCACACATTCGGTAATCAACTCCGAAACATTGATCGAGCTTTGTTTAGGGGATTCCATTTTGGCTAAATAAAAGCCTAAACTCGCGAGGGCAGCCGTGCCCAGCAAAATTATTCCCCAGCCTTTGATATCAAATTTCATAGCCTCTCCAACTCTTAAAACATTACTTAACCGATTTATGCTATTCGCAACGACATTGCTAACTTAAATTATAGTAGACCTGTTTCAAGCAAGGTCGAACATCGCCATGCGTACGCGAAGTTTGTATACCTATTTTCATCTTCCCTCCTCGGTCATCGCTTATGTTTTTGTCTTGGCAAGTCTATGCGCACGGACATTAGTTTTTAAATCGCCAGCTAGCCATTATAATACCCCTAATTTTTGTTTATTAACTTCAGGACACCCATGACTAGTTCTACGCTGACTGCTATTTCACCTATCGATGGTCGCTATGCCGACAAAGTTGCTAAATTACGCCCTATTTTTAGCGAATATGGCTTAATCCGCTATCGGGTGGAAGTAGAAGTTCGCTGGTTGCAAGCTTTAGCGCAACATGCACACATCCCAGAAGTTGCTCCGTTTAGCGCCAGCGCCAATCAGCTATTGAACACCATCGTCAACGAATTTTCTGAAGCTGACGCCGAGCGCGTCAAACACATCGAAAAAACCACCAACCACGATGTTAAAGCGGTGGAATATCTGTTAAAGGAAAAAATCAGTGGGCATGCGGAGCTGGAAAAAGTCAGTGAATTTATTCATTTTGCCTGTACCTCGGAAGATATTAACAATCTGTCGTATGCCTTAATGCTCAAAGAAGGCCGGGGCGTGATTTTAGAGCAAATCACCGACTGTATTGAGGCGATTAGAAAACTTGCTGCTGAAACCGCCGCGCAACCGATGTTGTCACGTACCCATGGGCAATCGGCCACGCCCACAACCACAGGAAAAGAATTTGCCAATGTCGTGGCCCGTATGCTCCGGCAAAAAGATCAGTTAGAGTCAGTCGAAATCTTAGGCAAAATTAATGGTGCGGTCGGTAACTACAATGCCCATGCTGTTGCTTATCCTGAAGTTAACTGGGCGGCGTTTTCCAAAGATTTTGTTGAATCCCTAGGGCTAAATTGGAACCCGTATACGATTCAGATAGAACCCCATGATTATATTGCAGAGTTTTTCCATGCCTTAAGCCGTTTTAATACCATTTTGTTAGATTTTGACCGCGATATCTGGAGCTATATATCGCTTGGGTATTTCAAACAAAAAACCGTTGCGGGTGAAGTCGGTTCCTCCACGATGCCACACAAAGTGAATCCAATCGA
>SXIZ01000049.1 GCA_005779525.1 Methylococcaceae bacterium | reverse complement strand
TGGCTTATTACATCGTACTGGATATTGATAACCCGGGGTTTAGCACTTATGTGAATGGCGCTGCAATCGCAGAGGCTGCAGATGATTTAGACTCAATTGCCTCTAGACTTTCGCTACCAGACTTGGATGATTTTTTATCGCTTTCCAGGCTGGAGGTGGGTAAGATTTTGGAAGATGAGTCACCGCTCAGCGACATCGAAGAACATTGGTTTAATCCCGCTGAAGGGATTGTTTTTTTTGAACGTTTAATTAAATATTTACAACATAACCCCTACGCATTTAAAAATGTGCAAGCGGTGTTAATAGAATTATTCGAATATCAAAAAGTGCTGTATAAGGCTTTTCAAATTAATGCGAAATGGCATTTGAGTCTGGATTTTTGGATTTATTCCAGTGGTAAACAGCCGCGTGCGTTACTGCCTGTGGTCTAGAACTTAAGTAAGTTTGGTCTACAGAAGCGTTTCTGCAAAAACAGCTAATCAGTGAGTGGAGGTTGCAGCTCTCCAGTGTGCAGGATATTAATTGGCATCCGTTGCTGCAAAGTGCCTGCGGCATTGTGAATAGCATTTTGACCAAAATAAATTTTATTTTGCCATTTGCGAAAGCTATTGAGGGTTTGAATGGGTTCTTTTCCGGTCGTTGCGGTCCATGGGTCAACATTGGGTACTGAGCAGCGCGAGCAGGGTTTGGGTAAGCGAAACTGAATAGTCCCAATGGTAATTTCTCGCCAAGTGTCTTCTGCAAACGCCTCGCAACCAGAGACAACTAAATTTGGTCGGAATCGTGCCATGGTGACTGGCTCAGCCAGTTTTGAATTCAACGCACGCAGCGAGTTTTCGGACACCAGTAAAAACGGAAAACCATCGCTTAAGCTAGTTTCATCTGCTGGGTGGGCGTAATCTTGATCTACTTGGCGAATACAGTTATCGGGTTGATACACGAGTTTGGATGGCACCTCGAGAAACGAGCTAAACCATAAATTCGCAGCTTCAGAGACCATATAAGTGAAACAATGGTCATGCCAAATTTCTGCCAGCAGCTGATCTTCGCTATGCTCGGCTAATGGAATAGCTAAGTCAGGCATTTCAGGTGCAGAAACGAGCAGGTGAGTTGCGGTGAGCGCAGTCGATATCAGCGCCATACGCGGCAGTTTGCGTTGACTCAAGAACTGATTATCTGCATCCACCAGCATCCAGCGTCGATCATACACCAGACCTTTAGAGTCTGCGGTCCACTCAGTGACTTCAATTCCACGTAAGGATTTTATTGGGTAAATAAAAATCTTACTGAGATAGAGTGCAGACATTCAAGGCGCTAGTAACAATATAATTCACAGTTGCAGCCTGAGCGTAACCCGTATTAGCCGACTAAGCTAGCGACTAAAGCGCTGCTAACATTGCTTTGCGCTTGCGCTGTTTGATCAGGGCTGGCTTGAATCTGGTCGCGCAACTGATTAAGCACTTGCTGCGCTTCCTCAGAATTACTGATAGCTGGGCTGTTTGCAGAATTATTACTGCTATTATTGGTCGCTGCTAAACGTGCACCATCGGCAGAAATTTGTGGTTCCTGTTCGTCGCTGGAGACCGCATTAGTTTGTGACTGAACTTCAGTTTCAGAGGCTTCGTTGCTTGTTTGTGCTTGCGATGCTTGCAATAACTGAGTCGATGTCGAACTAAGTTGGCTAGTAGTATTGATTTCCATGACAAAAATCCCCGTTAAATGTTGAAACGATACATCATTAAGTTAAAAACTTAAACACTCAACCTTACGCAGTGCCATCAATAGATAACAAACTGCCTTTGGCCCATTACAAGTTTAGTGACAGTCTATAAATTATACAAGTGGGGATCAATATATTTTTTGCGAAGCTGCATTTACAGGCAAAATGTTATTATATTTCTTGGATTCCATTACTAACATGCTTTCTACACGGGTGAAAACTGTGCATAATTTTCGGCTGAAACATCGACTTGCATTAATATTAATGTGTAATTTATTGGGCCTTACAGGCTGCGATCGGCAACAGGATATTCAGTTTTCGGGTGCGGCGCAGGGAACGACGTATACGCTAAAATTAGCGGCTGTTGATAGTCACTTCACCAAAGCCAGTTTGCAAGCTGAGGTCGATAAAATTCTGGCAGATATAGATAGCAAAATGTCGAATTATCGAGATGATTCTGAAATTTCCCACATTAATCAACAGCACACTACTGAATGGATAACTATATCGCCAGAAATTACCGAGCTCTTAACAATTTCTAAGACGGTGTTTCAAAAATCCAAAGGCTGTTTTGATTTAACCGTTAAGCCAATTTTTGATTTGTGGGGATTTTCTAAGCATGAAAATCGGGTGCCTACGCCAGATGAAATCCAAGCAACATTAAAACATGTGGGGATGCAAGCCCTGGAGATTGATGCGCCTAACAACAAAATTCGTAAACGTGATCCGCTACTAGCCATAGATTTGTCAGCCATTGCTCAAGGTTACAGTGTGCAAGCACTCGCTAAATATATGGAACAACAGGGCATTAATAATTATCTGATTGAAATCGGCGGCGAAATGAAAGCCAAGGGCATCAAATCCAATCAACAACCCTGGAAAGTGGCGATTCAAAAGCCCATTCCGAATAGCAGTAATATTCATAGAATTTTAGAGATTAAAGAACAACAAGGTACTGCAATTATGACCGCAGGAACCTATCGAAATTTTTTTGAAGATCACGGGCAGGCGTATTCGCATATTCTCGATCCGCGCACGGGTCGGCCAGTGACGCATCAGTTACTGTCAGTCACCGTATTGCACGATGATCCTACCTGGGCGGATGCGTGGGATACTGCGTTGTTGTGTATGGGTGAAACTGAAGCAGAACAATTAGCGGAAGCAGAGCAGTTAAAAGTGTTATTGATTTACCAACAAGATAAAGAGCTTAAAGAATATGTGAATACTGCATTTAACCAAGCGGCCATACCTTTGACGCAGGAGTAAATGCGTAATCCATTGTAAGCCCTAACTTATGTGTATGCTTTAGGTTACGCTATTGCTGCGTAAGTTCCTTGGCTTAGTGTCGTCGGCAGAGTTATTTTTGAGCACAATTGCTGCGGCCATAGTTTTGCGACACAGTAATTTACGTTAATACTGGGTTCACGCTGGCAACCCTACTATTGTTTTGGAAGTGCCGCACGTGTGCATAATTTTAGTAGTACCTATTATGAACTCGGAGCATTTTCGCTACGCAATGTCGCTGGCGGAGGGTAACTCATTTGGAGTTTGGAGTGCTTTTTACTCTCCATAAGCGCATAAAATTACAAATTAACTGAGGGCCCCGCATGAGTTTTTTTTCTTCTATCCTTGAAAAACTAGGCATCAGTAGTGCTAACGCCGCTGAAGTTCCAGATCCGGCTGCCGCGGCAGCGGTCCCCAATGCGGCTATCACCGTAGTGGATGTGGTCGCGCAATTGGACACTCTCGCCAGCAGTCATCCTGAAAAGCTCAACTGGAAAGTTTCCATCGTCGATTTATTAAAGTTACTCGGCTTGGAAAGTAGTTTGGCGGTGCGTAAAGAACTCGCTACTGAGTTAGGCTGTCCTGCTGATGCTATGGCGGATTCTGCGCACATGAATATGTGGTTGCATAAAACCGTGTTACAAAAATTAGCACAAAATGGTGGCAATATTCCGCCAGAGTTATTGTAAAAAGGCTATTAGTGGACGCATTGACTTAGTCAATGCGTTTCTTAAATGCTTCTTGCTTTAAGCCTTGCGCTCGTCGGCGGTCATCAAACGTGCCGCTAAAAGATGTGGCGAGAATTTTTGCCACGCTGTGCCGATAAATTCGCATTGCCCGCCTTGGGCTTCGTAACTTGTTTTAAAGTGATGCAAAAACTCCATCACGGTATGGTCAATCAGGTACGCCTGGGTAAAGTCAAATTTTAGCTGTTGTGCTTTGGGTAGCTGCACAAGCGCGTTTTTCATCGGTAAAAAGTTTGAAAACAGCGCGGAGCCTTTTAAAGTGAGTTGTTGGGTGTTTTCTTCGGGTGTACTGATTTCGAAATGAATGGTAAATAGATTGCGCCACCAAACTCCGTGCATCACATTGACCGCTAATTTAACGCTGATTCCAATCAGCACGCCAAGTAGTAAATCTGTCAGGAGCACCCCTATTAAGGTCGCGGTAAAAACCACGAGCTGTGCTTGCCCAACTTGATACACTTGCCCCCACACTTTGGGTTCAGTCAGACGGTAGCCCGTGAACACCAACAGTACCGCAAGCGCTGCCAGTGGAATCGTTTGAATCAATGCGGGAAACAAGGCGACAAAGAGCAATAAAAAAAGGCCATGAAAAAAATTAGCCCAAGCCGTCTGAGCGCCATTATTGACATTTGCAGAACTGCGTACAATTTCGGCGATCATCGGCAGGCCCCCAATGGCGCCTGCCAACATATTCCCACAGCCGACTGCACTGAGATCTCGGTCTAAATCCGTCCGTCGTTGCTGCGGATCTAATTTATCAATAGCGGCAGCACTTAACAACGTTTCCAAACTACCAATTAAGCTTAAGCTGAGCACAGCTTCCCAAAATGCAGGGTAGTGGATTTTACTGAAATCAGGGGTATAAAAGCTGGCGCTAAAATGTTCTGGCAGGGTGACTAAGGCGTTTGCAGGGGTGGATAGATGCAAAGCAAACAAGCTGCCTGCCACCACAACGATCAATGGCATGGGAAGTTTGTTATCAAATAGCGGTATTAAAATCAGGAGCCAAAAACCCACCAAGCTAATCAGCATAATTTCTAACTGACCTTGAGCAAGGCTTTGGGGTAAAGACAGCAATTTATGCAGGACTGTACCGCTTGCTAGCGGCGCTCCGACTAACACGGGTAGTTGTGAAATGATAATAATTAAGCCTATCGCAGCTAACATGCCATGGACTACCGCACTGGGAACCGCGCTAATAACTTGTCCCCAGCGTAAACGACCAAGTAAAATTTGCAAGCCGCCCGAAATGACAATAGCCGCCAAGGTATAACGATAACCAGCCATCGGGTCACCGTCTCCCAAAGCTTGCACTGCCGAAAGGACGACGATGATCAGTCCCGCAGCGGGTCCATTGATGGTTAAGGTTGAACCACTGATGCGCGAAACCAGTAAGCCGCCAATAATAGCACTGATAATCCCGGCGCTAGGCGGAAAACCAGACGCTGCTGCAATACCGAGGCTCAAGGGTAAAGCGATTAAAAACACCCAGAAACCTGATAAGACCTCACGTCGCCATGCTTGCTTTAAATCCTGAAAATCGGATTTAAAGTGCACGATAGTAGTAAGGTTGTCCAAAATTGTGCGCATGGCATAGTCTCCAGGTGAATGCGGTTTATTTAGCTAGGTGCATTTTAACCGAGAGCTTAGGTGACGCGGTGATTGTTGTTTAATTATATGCGGCATAAAAAAAGGGAGCGCAAGCGCTCCCTTTGGTGTGCAGATGGAGTCTGTGAATTAATTCATGATATCCAATTGTACCCGACGGTTATTAGCTCGTCCTGCGGAGGTTGCATTGGTATCAACAGGTCGAGTTAAACCATAGCCTTTAGCCGTTAAGGTTGCAGTGTTATCGATTTTCTTAATCAGATAATCTTTAACTGCGTGTGCTCTACGGTTAGATAGGGGTATGTTATAGGCTGGTGTACCTTTGTTGTCGGTATGTCCTTGAATTTCAATAGATAAACCAGGGTTGTTTTTAATAACTTTAACCACGTTATCCAAAATTGGATAGTACATCGGTTTAATATTGCTTTTATCAAAATCAAAGTGTATGCCTTCAATAATCCAGCAACCTACCATATTGACAGTGGCGCCTCGAGGAGTATTTGGACATTTGTCTTTACTGTTGCGGACACCGTCTTGATCATCATCACCGTCAATCGGTTCAGGCGCTGGCGCGGGTAATGAAATCACAGGGGGTGGCGGCGCAACTGGGGCAGGCGCATGTTTAGTTAAGAACACATCTTTAGTAAATTGATCGAAATTGCGTTCGCTGGAAATACTACCCGCTGTGGCCGCAAAACCGCAGCCAGCTATTTGTGTTAATTCTCCAAGAACGGCTTGGCCTGCTTTTTCTTTGTTATTGCCAACCCAGACCGTATATAAACATAAACGGTTACCGTATTTGGCTTTTAAAGATTGCACTGCTGGTACGGGTGATGTGGTCAGGTTGTAACCATCACTGAACACAATCATTGCAATATTGCCTACACTTTTTTGTAGGTCACGTTCGGCGGCGACTAAGCTATCGCTTAAGGGAGAGTTAGTGCTGGTACATTCTTTGTTACCTAAGCTTTTATCATAGTCCTTAGCAGAATACGTATTGGCACCGTAAACTAATTCAGAAAATTCAAAAGATAAGCAGGGTGCATAGCCAAAGCTGCGTAGTGCAGCACCTAGTCTCAGGTCTTTGGTGCTTTTATTGATACGTTTAATGATTTCTTTTTCAACGGCAAATTTTGTTTGGGTTGAATCACCGGGATACTCATTACCTAAATAAGCCTCTGCCATTGATGCGGAAGCATCCATTACAGTGTAGAAAACATCTGCTTTTTGTTGATATTCACCCGATTGCACTAAATGATTCAAGTTCACAATCGTCGGAGATTCGAAGGTTCTAATCGGTTGTATGGTACAACCCGATAGGAGATAACTTGCTAATGCCGAACTGAGTAGCAGATGTTTTTTCATAAAGTGCTCCAATAA
Source organism: Methylococcaceae bacterium (assembly GCA_005779525.1). GTDB lineage: Bacteria > Pseudomonadota > Gammaproteobacteria > Methylococcales > Methylomonadaceae > SXIZ01. The sequence goes on along the minus strand of SXIZ01000049.1, from coordinate 1,871 downwards.
ATAACCAAAAGTTATATGGATAAAATTAAATCCATGTAGTTAAGATTGTATCATTTAGTTTTTTTTTAATATAGTTTGTGCACTAATTCACTTGGCATGAAATAATATTCTATTTAAGTCAATGCCAAAAATAGTTCGGATCAGCCTAACGTGCAGGTCGAAAAACTAGTAAATAAGTTATGTATTTTTAAGATTGGCTCTTTGTTACCCTTTAGTTTTTTTAACTCAATATCATTATGACTGTAATAACCCGTTTTGCTCCAAGTCCTACTGGATATCTCCATGTTGGAGGTGCACGTACTGCGTTGTTTTCTTGGTTGCATGCCCGCAAACAAGGTGGAAAATTTATTTTACGTATTGAAGATACCGATTTGGAACGGTCTACCCAAGAGTCTGTAGATGCTATTTTACAAGGCATGTCTTGGTTGCAACTCGATTACGATGCAGGACCTTTTTATCAAACCCAGCACTTTGAGCGTTACCAACAGATTATTCAGCAATTGCTGGATCAGGGTGATGCCTATTATTGCTATTGCAGCAAAGAAGAATTAGAAGCTTTACGCAACCAACAAATGGCGAATAAAGAGAAGCCGCGTTATAACGGTTGTTGCCGTGAACATGCGACTGTACGCGAAGGCGTGCAACCCGTCGTACGTTTTAAAAATCCTTTAGAGGGTGAGGTGGTCATTAATGATTTGGTCAAAGGTCAAATCATCGTCGCCAATAAAGAATTAGATGATTTGATTATCGCCCGTAGTGATGGTTCGCCTACCTATAATTTGACGGTGGTCGTGGATGATATGGATATGCAAGTTACCCATGTGATTCGCGGGGATGATCATGTCAATAACACTCCGCGGCAGATTAATATCTTGCTCGCTTTGGGGGCCAACTTACCGCAGTATGCGCATGTACCGATGATTTTAGGTCCCGACGGTGCGCGTCTATCCAAACGCCATGGTGCGGTCAGTGTCATGCAATATCGTGATGATGGCTATTTACCCGATGCCTTGCTCAACTATTTGGTGCGCTTAGGCTGGTCACATGGCGATCAGGAGATCTTTAACCGTGAGCAAATGATAGAACTCTTCACGCTGGAGCATGTGAATGTCTCGGCTTCCACCTTTAACATGGAAAAACTGTTGTGGTTGAATCACCAATATTTGATGAACAGTGACCCAGAATATGTCGCCGAACATCTACTCTGGCATCTACAACAGTTGGGACTAGATGTCACCCAAGGACCTGCATTGGCGGAAGTGGTAAAAGCCCAGCGCGAACGCTGCAAAACCCTGGTCGAAATGGCCGAGGCTAGTCGCTACTATTTTCAGGATTTCGAAGCCTATGATGAGAAAGCTTCCGCTAAAAATTTTAAACCCGGTACCGAAAAAGTATTACAGGCATTATTAGCAGAATTTCAAGCGATCAGCGAATGGCAGGGCGAAGCGCTACATAACTTAGTATTACAAACGGCAGAGCGCTTAGAACTGGGTCTAGGCAAAGTGGCGCAGCCCTTAAGAGTTGCGGTATGTGGCACTGCGGTTTCACCGGCTATCGATATCACTTTGGCGCTTCTGGGACGGGAAAAAACCTTGCAGCGTTTACAGCGCGCTATCGACTATATAGAAAAATTAAACTAATACTAGACACCGCTTGAGATTGCTGTATAATGAGCGGTCTCAACTGAGGGGTCATAGCTCAATTGGTAGAGCGCAACACTGGCAGTGTTGAGGTCGGCGGTTCGATTCCGCCTGGCTCCACTTTTTCCGGTTGCGTCTTTTTCGCGTTTCGGACCCTCTTTATCATGATTTCGCATGTTTGAATACCAAAAATATCAGCGTTTTTTTTCCCAGGTGGCCCGTGGTCTGACG
>SXIZ01000005.1 GCA_005779525.1 Methylococcaceae bacterium | reverse complement strand
TAGACTTTGGTAGTCATCAATAATCGTGGGTGAGGCATAGTCGGTGTAGAAACGTAGCAATGATCCATGTGAACGGTCGGTATCAAAGCCCACAAAAGGCTGGGCATGATCGATCATATATTGCGCTAATAACCGCGCAACGACCGATTTACCTACACCACCTTTTTCGCCGCCAATCAAATGTATCGTAGTCATATAAACTCCTAGGTTAAAAATAAAACAAACGGAAAAAATTCCGCTTGAGGTGAATTTTTGGCGTCCGACCAGTTTGGTTGACGCCGCTATGTCTAACTTACATTTGTAAAAAAAAGATCAGTCCAGCAGTTCAGTCCAAGCGGAGCACATCGACTGAGACTGATAAGGTATGTTGTCCGCCTCCAAACGCGATGCCTTTTAGTGGGGTGACATCCGTAAAATCTCGCCCCCAGGCCAGCGTAATATGTTGCTCTAATGGCAAGGTGTTATTCGTTGGATCAAAATCTAACCACCCAGTCCCCGGAATATAGACTGAAAACCAAGCATGTGACGCATCTGCGCCGACTAAACGTGCTTTGCCGGGGGCGGGTAAAGTTTCCATATAGCCGCTGACATAACGCGCGGCGATGCCATACGCACGTAAGCAGCCAATCGCCAGATGCGCAAAATCCTGACATACCCCGCGTCTAAAGGTTAATACTTCCGATAACGGCGTAGCAATGGTAGTAAATGCCGGGTCGTAGGTGAAGTCATGGTAAATACGTCCCATTAAGTCCTGAACGACATCGATCAACGGTCGGTTAGGCTGAAACGATGCTTGGGCATAGTCAGCTAAAGCGGGTGTACTGCTAATCATCGGTGAGTCTAAGACAAACTGTCGGGCTTCTAATAACTCCAGATAGGTATCTTGCATTTGACTTTGCGCTTGGCCTTGTTGTCCTTGCATTTGCCCAAAAGGCAGCGACTCTTGAAATAAATTTCGCGCTTGTTCCCACGTCATGCGATTACTCGCATTTAAGGGGCTTTGTTGCGGAAAAATAGCGATTTCAGTGGTACTTGTCACCCGTAATTGGGTATGCGGCTGCTGAATCGCAAAATAAATAACGTGGTTTCCAAAAAAATCTAAACGCTCACTGTAATCCAGGGGCGGCGGTATGATTTCCATTTGGGTATTGGCGCAGTATTGACGCCAGAAATTGCGAGGTTGTAATTTGGCTTCGTTTTGACACAAGCCCACCGACTGGCTGTAGTGGTATAAGGTGCTGTGGGTGATGCGATACTTCATAATTCGTCCTCTTGCGTTTTAAACAACAAGAGCTGAGAATTTTGTGAATGACTAAAATAGGCCTCAGCAATCACTTCTGCTATTTGCCATAACAAGGCGGCGGTATTCGACAATAATTCTTCGAGTTCAGTATAAACGCCTTCGGTTTCATCCACTTGTGCCAGATCTGACACTTGGCACAGGCGCAGGTTGGTAGTGGCTTTTAAAATTAAGCGTCCTTCGTCGGTTAACTGACTTTTGCCTTTGCTGCGTGGGAGCTCTGCAATATGAATGCTTAATTGCTGCAGTTGATAAGCGACTGAACGCGGATGGGTTTCATCCAAAAGTAATAATTTTAGGACCATCGGTAACTGTATAAATGATCGATAGCGACGTTGATAGATAGTCAAGCTATCCGAGGACACTAATACCGCTTCTAAAATTTGGGTTTGTAAGGCATCTTCATGGCGATGCGCCAAGGTCGATCTAAGTAACGCGATCATAGTTAAGGCGCGTTCAAGTCTGCGTCCACTGTCCAACATGAGCCATGCAGCTTCACGGGTCATACTTTCACTGGTCAAACCCGTAAAAGCGACGATTCCGGTAATTAAATCGTCTAGATGTTTATGCAGTTGCTCCACACCCAGTTCGTTGTTAACCACGCCTTGTTGCCAGCGGCGTTCAATATTATCGACACTGCGCCAAGTATCTTGCGACCATAAATCTCGAATACTAAAGGCAGCTTGTATAAAGGCCTGGATATTGGAACTTAAGGTTCCCATGCGGTCATCATTTTTGGCCAGTCGCAATAACTCCGCTTCAGGGGCTTTAAGGGCTTCAGGCGAACTGGTGACAAATCCGGGATAAGTGACCGTGACATGCGTTAACGTCCGCAGTAATACCTGTAAACACTCTTGGTCGATAGGATCTTTAAATTCTTGCGCTTCCCGCAATTTTTGCAACACCGAACGCAATAAACGCGCAGAGGCTTCGATGCGTTCTAAATGTCTACCGACCCAAAATAAATTGTCCGCCGCACGGCTGGTGAGAGGTTCGGTGACCGAATCCAGTTGTTGGCTGCGACCGGGCTGCGTCCATAAGCTGACTTGTTTATCAGGCTCCGGCGCTAACACCCAAGTATCTTTGCTGATGCCACCCGCTTGATTGGAAACAATAAAATTATCTTTTTGGCGGGCAACGCGCGTCAGTCCCCCGGGCATCACGCTATAGTCATTGCCACTGGCGACCACAAAATTGCGTAACACCGCATTTCTGGCTTCCAAATGATGATCGATAAACGCAGGCAACGTGGAAAAACTGACTTGTTCTTGGCCGATAAATAAATGCGGTTTAGCTAGAATATGACTGCGCAGTTGCTCTTTATCTTTTGTGCTGAGCATCCCCGGGAATACCGCATGCTCGCCAAAGCCGCGGTTAATGGGCTTAATCACCAAATTGTCTAAATTGGCGAGCACAAAATCACGTTCTCGCCGTTGTCCACACCACCAAGTCGCGACCGAGGGCAGCTTTAATTCTTCATTCAGGTAATAACGCGCTAAGCGGGGTAAAAATGCCAGCAGGCCTGGATTTTCTAAAATACTGCTGCCTAAGGGATTAGCTATAGCCACATTGCTGCGTCTAACCGCCTCAAGCAGTCCGGCAACGCCCAGTTGTGAGCTACTGCGGAGTTCCAATGGATCGCAAAAGGAGTCATCTACCCGGCGTAAAATAACATCTACAGGTTGTAACCCTGCTAAGGATTTTAACCAGACATGGCCATCGCGTACCGTGAGGTCACCTCCTTGTACCAACGTAAAACCCAGATACGAGGCTAAATACGCGTGTTCAAAATAGGTTTCGTTTAACGGTCCTGGGGTGAGTAACACAATACGCGGATCTTCTTTATTGTGCGGGGCAATTTCCGCTAGACCTTTACGCAAGGCTTTGAAAAAACCTGATAAGCGATGTACCTGGGTTTCGCGAAAAATATCCGGCAGCACCCGGGTCATGACTGTACGGTTCTCTAAGGCATAGCCCGAGCCCGATGGCGCTTGTGAGCGGTCGTCCAGCACCCACATTTGGCCTTTCGGGCCGCGGGCGAGATTGGCAGAATACAAGGTTAAATGCGGTTTTTGCTGGGCTAAAGCGCCGACACAGGGATGCAAAAAGCCTTCATGGCTGTAAATTAATTCAGCGGGTAATAGTCCTTTTTTGAGTAAGATTTGTTTGGAATATAAATCTTTTAAAATTAAATTCAGTAATTCCGCACGTTGGATCAATCCAGCTTCAATGACTTGCCATTCTTCACTGCTAATCAACAGCGGAACGGGGTCTAACCGCCAGGGGCGACTTAATTTCTGACTATCTCCATAGACATTGTAGGTAACCCCGTTTTCGCGCAATAGGCGTTGGGCTTCCCGTCGCCGTTGCTCGAGTTTTTCACTGCCCATGTTTTCCAGTAGCGCCATAAAACGCTCCCAGTAGGGGAGTGCTTTATTTTCGGTGGCAAACATCTCATCGTATATGCCAAGCTGGGTAGCATAGTACTGAGTGCCGATATCATGGATAGAGTTGTTAGGGTTAGCCACAGCAAATTCCAAGAATTATTGGCGTTGCTCAATATCTTGGTAGTGGCGCAGTGGCTCACCGACATAGATTTGACGTGGGCGATAAATATTTACATGTTCACCATGAATCATTTCGCGCCAATGCGCCAGCCAGCCAGGCATACGTCCGATAGCAAATAACACGGTAAACATATTGGTAGGAATACCTGCGGCACGGAGAATTAACCCCGAATAAAAGTCTACATTGGGGTACAGTTTTCTGGAAATAAAGTAATCATCTTTGAGCGCAATTTCTTCCAATTTGCGGGCGATATCAAATAATGGATCGTCCATCCCCGGTTTACTGAGGAGTTTATCGCAATGCTTTTTAAGCACCATGGCGCGTGGATCAAAGTTTTTATATACCCGGTGCCCAAAACCCATTAGCCGCGCTGAAGAGTTTTTGTCTTTGGCTTGATTGATAAATTCGGTACCATCACCACCGTCGGCGTGGATTTGTTCCAGCATTTTAATCACTTCCTGATTCGCGCCACCGTGTCGCGGTCCCCACAAGGCAGAAATCCCGGCAGAAGCGACGGCATAGACGTTCGCCAAGCTCGAACCCGCCGTACGCACCGACGAAGTACTGCAATTTTGTTCATGATCAGCGTGTAAAATCAAAAACATATCGATTGCACGTACAATGTCATCGTCCAACTGGTAATCGCGGACTGGCGATGCAAACATCATATTTAAAAAGTTACGGACATAACGTAATTTGTAGGACGGATACACCAAGGGTTCGCCAATAGATTTTTTGTAGGAGAACGCTGCAATGGTGCGGACTTGCGAAATCAAATTGGCGACGATTTGTACTTCGGTTTCTTCATCCAGTTGATCTGGCACTGGATAAAAAGTAGATAACGACGCAATCATGGTCGCTAGAATTCCCATCGGGTGCGAGCCACGCGGGAAGCCATTAAAAAAATGGTGCATATCCTCATGGATAATCGAGGATTCATTCAGTAAGGTAGAAAATTGTGAAAGTTGTTCGCTATTGGGTAAATTACCATGCAGTAATAAATAGGAAACTTCTGTAAAGCGTGAGTTTTCCGCAAGTTCTTCAATCGGATAGCCACGATAACGTAGTATGCCTTTTTCGCCGTCAATAAACGTAATTGCACTTTCGCAGCAACCAGTATTCCCATAACCTTCGTCTAACGTAACATAACCTGTCTGACTGCGGAGTTTGCTGATGTCTACGGCTTTTTCGCCTTCAACACCTTCATATGCGGGTAAGGTGAAAGCTTGTTCGCCCAGCGTCAGGGTAGCTGGGGTGATTGAACGTAATTTCTCGGTCATGTAAAAAATTCTCCACACACAACCCCACTGACTTCAGTAGGATTGTCTTAAAGTTATTGAAAAGCAATCAGTTAAATAAAATTAGGCTTGGGTTTAAGCTATACCGAATGCGATACCACTCTAGTTTAAACCCTGCGTGTTTTACGCTTAACTACTCACTCGCTCACATTATTCCGACGCATGAATACCCTACGCAACCAGCTAAGGTCATAAACCATACCCAGTATAGCAGTCTACAGTATTTAAGCCTTGATGCAGCACAAAACCTTCCGAAACTTGAAGGCAGAGCTTGCTGCATGCCACTGTTTACTTAGCGTGCGCGGTACCTCAAGTCTAAGGTAAATGGATATTCTTTACTTAATTCTTCTACCGGCGGGGCCATAGCTCGCGGAGCACTGGTATTGGCATCAAAGCGACCAGGTTGTGCTTTATTCGGTGCACTATTAGCTGATCCCAATGGCGGGCGAATAATCACGCCCGGCGTGTGCCCATAATCCCAGAACCGGGTCATGCGACGCGTTTCGGCGGCGTAGGCATTGACTGGAAAATCATCATAGCTGCGTCCACCGGGGTGAGCGACATAATAGGTACAGCCACCCACCGCATGACCATTCCAGGTATCAATAATATCGAATACCAAAGGGGTGTGCGGGGCTATGGTGGGATGCAAGGCAGATGGGGGTTGCCATGCACGGTAGCGAACACCTGCCACATATTCCCCTTTACGTCCGGTACTTCTTAGCGGTACCCGTCTGCCATTGCAGGCAATCACATAACGTTCAGAGGTAAATCCAGTTACCGAGACTTGTAAACGTTCAACCGAGGAATCAACATAACGTGCCGTACCCGTACTACTGACTTCTTCGCCTAATACATGCCAAGGTTCTATCGCAAAGCGCAGTTCCATATCGATGTTATCGATCATGATATTGCCATAACGTGGAAAGCGGAATTCAAAAAATGGATCTAGCCATTCCAGTTCAAATTCTAAGCCTGCACGTTGCAAATCTTTGACGACATCGAGTAAGTCGTTACGCACGTAATGTGGCAGCATAAAGCGATCATGCAGTTCCGTACCCCAGCGCACCAAATCATGCTTATACGGTTCTCGCCAAAACCAAGATATCAAGGAGCGTAGTAATAAGGTTTGTACCAGCGACATGCGGGCATGCGGTGGCATTTCAAATGCACGTAATTCCAAAATCCCTAAGCGCCCAGTTGAACTGTCGGGGGAGTACATTTTATCAATACAAAATTCCGATCTATGGGTATTGCCCGTAATATCGGTCAGTAAATGACGGAGTAATCGATCGACCAGCCAAGGCGCTGGAACTTCGCCCTCGGGGATTTGCTGAAACGCAATTTCCAATTCATAGAGTTTTTCATCCCGACCTTCGTCAACGCGGGGTGCCTGACTGGTCGGACCAATAAACATACCCGAAAACAAATACGATAGCCCAGGGTGATGTTGCCAATAGGTAATCAAACTGCGCAGTAAATCTGGACGTCTTAGCAATGGACTATCCGCCGGAGTTTCCGCACCGATGGTGAT
>SXIZ01000048.1 GCA_005779525.1 Methylococcaceae bacterium | reverse complement strand
TATGGCCTTTTTTTTGCTTAAAGTAACTCAAGCTGTCAATTACTATTTATCCCTGGGGAATACTTTGTTTATGGATTCAAAAATCGTCGAAAAATTTTTGCAGATTTTATTTTTTATTTTGAGTGGTAATATTTTTATATCTCCAGTAACCGCCGCAGATACTGAGTACCGTTTTTCGCGCAAGGTGCCGCAGATCGAACAAGCACTGAGTTTTTTGGGTCCAGAAAATATTGAAGTCGCACAGGATAATAGTGTTTGGGTCAGTGATTCAGCAGCTAATCGAATTTTGCATTTCAATGCTGACGGCACAGTTATCGGTCAGTATGGTAGTTCTGGAACCGGGGTGGGACAGTTTGATATACCGCAAGGTATCGCGGTCGCTTCCGATACCAGCGTGTGGATCGTGGATTCCAGAAACCATCGAATTCAGCACCTTGATAAATATGGTAATTTTATAGGTCAATTCGGCTTATCCGGTGTTGCCGATGCAGAGGTGTCTTCATTAAAAGGCATTACCGTCGCTCTTGATGGAACGCTTTGGATTGTCGAATTTACCAGAGGCCGCATATTGCATTTTGATACTACGGGTCGCTTTCTGGGACAACTTGGTACTAGAGGAAATAGTCCAGGACAATTTGAGCAACCATTAGGCATAGCTACTGCCCCTGATGGTAGCCTTTGGGTTGCAGATACTAGCAATCAACGTATCCAGCATTTCACTCATGATGGTCATTTTATTGCCCAATTCGGGAGTTTTGGTAATGATGCCGGACAATTGCAAACACCACATGATTTAGCTATTGCCGCTGACGGCAGTGTGTGGGTCACTAATTATTTTAATAATCGGGTACAGCACTTTACTGCAGGGGGGCAATTACTGCAGGAACTGAGTACAACCTTTGACCACCCAAGTGGCATTGCGGTTGCCAAGGATGGGAGTCTTTGGGTGGTGGATGCAAGTCAGTCAGCGCTACATTTTAGTAGCGATGGTAGTTTGATAGCCAAGTTGGGTAAAAGTTTTTCTGAATTTACACCTTATGCGCTTACTGCTTCGAAGGATGCGGGTGGATTATGGGTCACCGATACTAAAGATAACCGCTTAGGTTATGGCCTTGACCCAAGTAAAAATAATAATCGCATTCAACGTCGTGATAGCCAAGGTTTGTTAAGCAGGCAATTTGGTACCCTGGGCCAAGGGCCAGGCGAGCTCAGTGGGCCTTTAGGTATCGCGGAAGCGCCAGATAATACCTTATGGATCGCCGATACGGGGAATTGCAGAATTCAACATCTTAGAGCCGATGGCAGTCTAATTGCACATTGGGGCAACTGTGAAGACCGTAACTTTCTATTTGGACCCTCGGGCATTGCGGTTGCTGCCGATGACAGTGTTTGGGTAGTTTATGGTTATACCTATGGTTTTCGCACAGCTATTATGGGCTATGATCGTATTATGCATTTAAGTGCTGATGGCAATTTAATTGCCCAATTTGGTAGCAATCAGCTTGTCGGTGGTAACGAATCATTACCAACGTCCGCAAAAGGCATCGCAGCCGTGGCGGACGGCAGTATATGGATTACTGATCCCTTCAAAAATACAATCACGCATATGGCTGCAGATGGCAAGATACTTAGCCAATTTGGCACTCAGGGTTCCGGGCCAGGGCAATTTTATGCCCCAAGTGGCATAGCCGTTGCCTCTGACAACAGTCTGTGGATTGCAGATACGGGTAATAATCGCTTGCAGCATTTTAGTCCCTCGGGTGAGTTTATCGAACAACTGGGAAGTAAAGGAAATGAAGCAGGTCAGTTTAATTTTCCACAAGGCCTTGCCTTAACCTCGGACGGTAGTCTCTGGGTCAGTGAATCGGGCAATCAACGCCTACAGCAATTCGTCCCTAGCGTTAAATCGCGTTCGGTACACCCCTATAAAGCGATCGTGGTTGCTGGCGGAGGAGCCACAATTGCAAACCGCAGCAATCGTTTTTGGGAGAGTATCACTCAGTTAGGCCAGCACGCCAATTCGGTGCTGCAGCAACAAGGGTTTAAAGCGCATGAAGAAGTATTATTGTTAACTGCTGGTAATACCCAGAATGATCTGGATGATAATGGCAAAACAGACGATTTGCAGCCAGCAAACAAAGCCAGCCTGCGCCAAGCAATAGTTGAGTGGGCGAATGATGCGAATGATGTTGTGCTGTATATTATTAGTCAGGGGGGCGTGGACCAGTTACAAATAAACGCCACCGAAACCCTTAGCGGAACTGAATTATCCGCTTGGTTAATTGAATTAGAAGCCAAAATTCCCGGGAAAGTTACCGTCATTATTGACGCCCCACATTCGGGTAGCTTTATTCAGTCATTGGCGAAGCAAACTCGTCCGCGCATTGTGATCACCAGTAGCAATATTGAGCAATCCAATGTGTTAGCCCACCGGGGGTTTAATTCATTTTCGTATGCTTTTTGGTCGCAAATAAATGCAGGTGTGCCTTTAAAACTGGCACTGCGTAATATCCTACCCGTACTAACAGCGCTCACTATCAATGACGAGGGGCAACAATTCCAGGTAGATAGCAATGCGGATGGACAAAGCAATACCAGGGATTTCGATAGCTTAGGTGATTATTGTCTAGGAAAATGCAATATCAACACTCCACCTCCTTTGTTCATTAAACCATTGGCTCAGAACGATATTAACTTGCAAGCAGGCACAAGTTTAGAGGTAAAAATCAGCATTCAACATAGTGAAAAGCTAAGTGAGGCATGGGTGTTAGTCCAAAGACCAGATGCACTGCACATTGACCCTAATAAAGCGATAGACATACCGAGCTTTCCACTAAATTGTGTTGCAGATGAATGTAGCGTCAAGATAGATAATTTAGATTTCCTGGGCCAATACTATTTAAGTTTTTATCTGATGGATAACTTGCGTCAAGTCAGTCTTCCGCGAGTTATCCATGTCAGTAAAAATCGTGGAAAAGAAATTTTGCCAGCAGAATATGACGCTGAGCAAGGTATTCTGTATCTGCGAAATGTAATGGTTGGGCAACAGCATTATCAGGCCGAATTAGGTTTCCAAAACGGGCGCTTTAATTTGTGGGCGGCAAGTACGAGCGGGGAATCATGGCAGCCTGCGGCGACTTTTGATCCAGCCAGCAATTTATTACAAGTTCCCTTAGCTCAGGTTTTCGGGCAATTGTATCAGGGGAGTTTTAAGCATTTGGGCAATTACTCTTTTGAGTTGTTAAACGTAAAACCCAAGTAACAAACAAGTAATTTCGGCGCGCTGATAACGCGCCGAATGCTAAATTCTAGGTTCTTATTCGCCGCGGGCTTGCCCTTTCAGTGGTTGTTACAAACTCCATTGAAGCTTTCACCATCACTGTACTCCCTTTCGTCAGAAATTTTTGGTTGGGTTTACTGAGGCTGTATCTTGAAATTGCCAAAAGTTTATCTGCTACTGTCAGTTCAACTAGGTTTAACAACAACCGCATGCGTCTAATTGCGATGACCACCATTGCAGCTATGTTTGCGTTATTGCCGTTGGCTCTAGGAGTAGGAGTTGGAGCAGAAATGCTGCAGCCCTTAGCGATTGGCTTGATCATCCAGCTAGCGCTAGTGTTGCTGTTTTTACCGTGTCTTTAATGCAATGCATAAAAACAGCAAACTAATATAATCTCGAGTTTTTAATTTTTAAGGCAGTTAGCGATCATTCTGGCTGTCGTTTTGCAGCTTTTCTTGAGCAAGCACCTTGGTTACGAAGAAAATACCGCCGACTAAAGCAAGCACCATCACTATTTCTAAGAGCATCCGCATCATACTACCACCTCATAAACACGCCACAGGAAAAACTAATAAACTATGCCAACACACTAAACTGTTAGCAATTTCTTTATCTTCAATTATTGGACAAGTGAATTGCTGACTGGTTCACTCTGAAATTAAACAAGCCCCTACGCATATTAGTGGGTAACTTTCACAATTTAACGGTGCCAGCAATTTATCTCCAGCACTACATCATGGGGTAGATTTACTTGAAATATACACCATGGCATTATTTACATTTTTGTAGAAACTCCTCTCTCATGGCAGAACAATACACGCGCTTTAAAGACATCTCGATTAGTGAAAGAATTTTAAATACTGTGTTCTTACTGACTATCGGCCTAGGTTATGTCGTGGCACTGGTTAATATGTACTACACCCACCAAGGCCGTGACGGTCGCCCGGGTTTATCGATTGAAGACGTAATAATTAATTATCATGGTTCAGCAACGCAAACGCGGCTGGCAAATGCCATCAATGGTGTTATGGAACCCAACTTAAAATACAAAAGCGATAAGGATGTTATTCTGCGCTGGATTAATAACGGGGCTGATGAACCTGAGTACACTGAAAAAGTTGCGCCCATTCTGAATCGTGATTGCATTATCTGCCATACGCCAAGCATTAATCCTTCACTACCGGATCTTAGTAATTATGCCGGGGCGGCCGTGGTGGCGCACGCGGGTGGAGCGACTATTCCAAAGCTAGTCAAGGTATCGCATATCCATTTATTTGGTATTGCCTTTATTTTGTATTTTATCGGCAAAATATTTTTGTTGTGCGACATCAATATCTACGTCAAACGCATTGCGGTCGTGATTCCGTTTGCCGCGATGTTGCTGGATGTGTTGTCTTGGTTTATTACTAAAGCCATCCCAGAATTTGCTTATGTGGTGGTAGCCAGTGGCGCATTAATGGGCTTATCTATGGGCTTACAGATTTTATTGAGCGTGTATCAGATGTGGTTTTATTCCCGCAAACCCAATTAAAGCCTTTAAGCTGCAGCCGCAACTTGATTCGACTGAGCAAAATTAGGGTAAACTGCTTGCATATTTCCGCAGGGTCACAAGGCGTTAGCTAGCGATGAAAAAAATTTTATTATCCATATTAGCGGTCATTTTACTTATTGAAGAGTGGCTGTGGGATTTACTCTCCAGCTTAGGTCATTTTTTAGCTGCACTGTTAGGACTGGCTAAATTTGAAAACTGGCTAACCCAGACGACACCGAAACAAGCGCTATTTGCCATCAGTATTCCCATCATCATCGTCACACCCATTAATCTAATAGCCTTCTGGCTATTAGCACATGGCTTAATTTTGCAAGGGATTGCCCTGGAAATTGTCGCCAAACTACTCGGAACCTTATTTATTGCCCGATTTTTTACCCTAACTAAAAGTCAATTATTGACGTTTACCCTGATCAATAAAGTCTATACCACGATCACCACGTGGTTACATTGGGCGCATGACAAAATTCGGGAAACCGCGGTTTACCAATGGGTTAAACAATTTAAAATCGCTGCTAAAGCCAAACTTGCTGCGTGGTTTAAGAAGTAGGGCAGTTTAAGTTCACTGCAATCGCTGCGGCTGAGTTGTCCTAAACTTTCATCTATTCTTCAAATCGTTATGCCTATTGCCCAAGTATTATCTGATCAACGCGTCCCGGTCAAAATATGGACTGATGACGTGGATGACGCCTCCAAACAGCAGTTACTCAATATTGCCAGCCTACCGTTTATTCACCATCATGTCGCGGCAATGCCCGACGTGCATTTAGGTTTAGGCGCCACCATAGGCTCAGTGATTGCGACGCATAAAGCGATTATCCCCGCGGCGGTAGGTGTGGATTTAGGCTGTGGCATGGTCGCCGCACGGCTATCACTTTCTGCTAATGCCTTAGATGAAAAATCGCTCAAAAAAATATTCGACCAAATCAGCCGCGATGTCCCGGTCGGACGCGCGCAGCATAGCGATGATCGCGCTTTAACTGCAATCGCGCAGCCGTTTAACAGTGCTCTAAAAACCTTGAGCGACAAACACCCACAACTCTTAAAAGCAATGGGTAAATCCAGCAAATGGGTCAACCAACTGGGCACCTTGGGTGGCGGTAATCACTTTATCGAAGTCTGTGTGGATGAAAGCCAACAACTGTGGGTGATGTTGCATTCTGGAAGCCGGGGTATCGGTAACGCATTGGCTGATTATTTTATCCAATTAGCGCGTAAAGAAATGCAACGCTGGATGATTCAATTACCGGATCGCGATCTAGCGTATTTACCTGAAGGCAGTGAATACTTTGCCGACTATGTCGCTGCCGTGCAATGGGCACAAGACTATGCCATGCAAAACCGACAAGCGATGTTAGATTTAGTCTTGGCGGCGCTCACACGGCACCTGCCAGCATTTAGCGTAACCACCGAAGTCGTCAATTGTCATCACAACTATGTCGCGCACGAGCAGCATTTTGGCGCGAATGTGTGGGTGACGCGCAAAGGCGCAATCCGCGCCAGACTGGGAGATTTAGGGATTATCCCTGGCAGCATGGGCAGTAGAAGCTATATTGTTCGCGGCCTAGGCAATGCAGACAGCTTTTATTCCAGCGCACATGGAGCAGGGCGGCGTATGAGTCGCACCGCAGCAGAAAAACGCTTTACCGAGGCTGACTTAATCCAGCAAACCTCTGGCGTCGTCTGCCGCAAAGATAAAGGTGTTCTGGATGAAATCCCTGGGGCTTATAAAGATATTGATCAAGTGATGGAAAATCAAAAGGATTTGACTGAAATTTTGCATACGTTGAAGCAGGTGATTTGTATTAAAGGCTAGGGATCATAGGGATGCTGCATTAAGGAAGCTAAATCCTCTTATAAGTTAAAGACTAGGGTGTAGGTTGGGTAGAGTAGAGCGAAACCCAACAATTGAGGCTTCGAATGTTGGGTTTCATGTTGTTCAACCCAAGCTACCGTACTTTTTATGTAAAAAATTTCTTTAGAAAATTGTGAGGCTTCTATTTTTTGCATAAAATGCAATAATCTAGGTTAGTTTTTATTTTTTATATTATTAATAAGGTCATCAATAGTAATTGCATTTTTCCTTTTTAGAAAACAAATAAATAACCAAATTATCATTCCTAGAGTTATTAATG
>SXIZ01000047.1 GCA_005779525.1 Methylococcaceae bacterium | reverse complement strand
TCTTATAAAACTAGGGTATCATTTTTTTTGGAGTTATTTTGTGTTATGCAAAAATTAGCAGGTATTTGTTAAAAACTAAAGGTGGAAATTGTGATTTCGAATAAACAACAAGGTTTTACTTTGATCGAGTTAGTCATGGTCATAGTAATTTTAGGGATTTTAGCTGCTACGGCGTTGCCTAAGTTTGCTGATATGCAAACAGATGCAAAGGTTGCGGCACTTAGAGGGGCGTTTGGCTCAATTAATTCAGCAATTGCCATCGTTCACTCTGAGTCTTTGGTACAAAATATACTAAATGGGACAGTAAATTTAGAAAATAGTGCTGGAGTTGTTGTGGTTAACGGCTATCCGGCAGCAACATTGTTAGGAATCGGCGCGGCTCTTAATTTAACTCCTGCAGCAGATTTTACACTTACAGCTGGAACAGGTACGTTAACTATTGATCATGCAAGAGCGCCTGCTGGATCAACAACCTGTAGAATTACCTATACTGCGGCAACTTCTGCAGGAACGCCTGCTGTTATAACACCAGCAACTGCAACTATCGTGACTACTGGTTGTTAATTTTTAGAGGTCAATGTGGATGTGAGTTTGATGGTTTTTACGGTAAATCGTAAATTCATTTTATGCGTCCTACATCTTCGCCAGTGCCATTTGTTTTACTTCAGGGTTTTACTCTGGTAGAACTGGTCATGTGCATGGTTTTAATGGGCATTATCTCTACCAGTGTTTTGCCCAAGTTTTTTAATCTCACCTCGTATAAAGAAAAAGCCTTATTCGATGACACCTTAAATGCCATCCGCTATGCTCAAAAGCTGGCGGTGGCAACGGGGTGTAACGTCCAGTTTGTTACCTCAAGTAATCAATTCAGTTTAAAACGCCCGGCAGGACGTGGTACTTGTACCTCGGTCACCAGCGCAGATTTCAGTAGTAATGTTGTCCAGCATGCCAGCAGTGGAAATTATACGGGTAGCCAGTCGGGCATCAATCTAAGCACTATCACTTTGTATTTTAATGCTTTAGGGATTATCGCGTCGTCAACGGGGACAGGTATCAGTGTGGGGGCAAGTCATGCTATTACGGTGGTGCCCAGTACTGGTTTTGTGTATGACAGCTCACCTTAAGAAATATCTCACCAGGGTCGAAATAAGCCCTGCTGGCGATAAACGCAGAACTTATCCCCAGTGCGCCTCACAGCAAGGCGTCACGCTAATTGAACTTATTCTGTCGATTGTTATTATTGCGGTGGCACTGACTGGCATACTTTCGGTGATGAATCTTACTACGCGTAAGAGTGCTGATCCTCTATTAATCTCACAATCGATCGCGATTGCCGAAAGCTATTTAGAAGAAATTTTGCTACAAGCCTATACGGACCCTGATGGCACCAATGCGGGAGAAACCCGGGCGACATTTGATAATGTGGCGGATTATAGCGGTTTGGTTGAAAGTGTCACTGACCAACGTGGGGTTTCCATCTCGGGGTTAACTGGTTTTGCTGTCAGTGTGACGGTCTCAGGCGATATGGCTTTTGCTGGGCCTACCCGTGCATTGCAGGTCACCGTCACCGTGAGCAAGGCCGGGGTGAGTACGGTGAGCTTAGTAGGTTATCGGTTTGACTATTAATGCCGTAGCGTTGTCAAAATCTGCAGCGGTGGCTATGGAGACTTCTCGCCCTAGGCCTCAGGTTAAAGGTCTGCGCGCGCAGGGTTTTACCTTGATCGAATTAGTGCTGGTGATCGTCTTGGTGGGGGTTCTGGGGGCGTTGACGACTAAAATAATTACTTTCCCCATTAATAGTTATCTCGATTTAGCAAGGCGCACCGCGATGGTGGATGCCGCCGATATGTCCTTGCGCTTGCTGCAACGTGATATTCGTCGTTCCTTACCCAATAGTGTGCGCATTAGTGCCGATGGTTATAGTTTGGAGTTGTTACATATTTCCGATGGCGGGCGTTACCGTGCCAATAAAAATGGCAATTTAGGGGCGACTGCGGGATTATGCAGTGTAGGCGGTGATCCTGCGAATGATGTGTTAGATTTTACGGCTTCTGATACTTGTTTCGAATTTATGGGAAGCCTACAGTCACTGAATCCGCAAGCCACCAATGGTGAACGGGTGGTGGTCTACAACCTAGGCGTGGCTGCTGCCGATGCTTATGCCAACAACAATTCGGCCGTGTTGCAAAATGCCATTAATGCCAATACGCTGCGCTTTGCCGCCACTACTTTTCCATTTAGTTCCCCTAATCAGCGGTTTCATATTGTCGATACCGCAATTACCTATCGTTGCGATTTAATCAATAAGCAGTTATTACGCTATAGCAATTATGCCTACACCGCCGTGCAAACCAATGTGCCGTCGGGGGCCGTTGGGCAATTGCAGGTCAATAATGTCAGTGCCTGTAGTTTTGTATACACAGCTGGTGTAGCAACCCGTGCCGCGCAAGTGCAGGCAACGATCACCCTGACCGATGCGCGTGGTGAGTCGGTCACCATGTTTCGGCAAATTCATGTGGATAATGTGCCATGAGTGGATTACGGCAGCAGGGATTTACGATTGTGATGGCAACCTTTGTGCTGGTGGTGCTGGGTTTGTTGGGCGGATATATGGCGCGCTTAAGCGGGGTGCAGCAGGTCACTATGGCAGATGCTTTGCAAGGCGCACGCGCTTATCAAGCGGCACGTGCTGGCCTGGGGTGGGCAGTTGCACGCATCAATGTCGGCGGAAGCTGTACCGATGTGAATGGGGCATCACCTACGTTTGCCGGAATTTCAGGATTTACGCTGACGTTAACCTGTACCAGCCAAGCCTATATTGAAGGCGATAAAAATCCAACCGTATACAATCTGCGTGCACTCAGTGAGTTTGGTGGATTTAGTAGTAAAGACTATGTATCACGCCAAGTCACGGTGTCGATTGTGATGGGGGGGTAGCTTCAGTCTATGGGTGTACCCACTCTGTAAGGATGTTTACCTAGCTTTGCGACCCAAGTTAAATACGTTATAGTAATAAAGCGATTCCAGCAAGCATACAATTGGCTATCCTCGATCAGCTTTTTTCCACCCTTAAATTTAAGCAGCTCTCATTATGATTCCAGTTATATTATCCGGTGGCTCAGGTACACGTTTATGGCCTTTGTCTAGAAGTCAGTATCCAAAACAATTCCTGCCGTTAGTTTCTGACAAAACTATGATTCAAGAAACTTTTTGTCGCCTGCAAGGTTTGGGAGAACTACAAGCACCGATTGCGGTGTGTAATGAAGACCATCGCTTTATGGTGGCGGAACAATTACGCGAAGTTAACGCTGAGCCGCACGCGATTATCCTCGAACCTATTGGGCGAAATACCGCCCCGGCAGTTGCTTTGGCGGCACTGGCGGCGCCTGAAGATGCGGTATTGCTAGTATTGCCTTCTGATCATGTCATTTTAGATGTCGCAGTATTTCAGCGCGCGGCGTTACAAGCGTGCAACTTAGCCGAGCAAGGCTATTTGGTCACCTTTGGTATTGTTCCAACGCATGCCGAAACAGGTTACGGCTATATTAAACGCAGTGCCAATCTTGAAAATGGCGCTTATCAAGTAGCCGCCTTTGTTGAAAAACCAGATCTCGTAACGGCACAAACTTATGTAGATGATGGCACCTATTTATGGAACAGTGGCATGTTCGCCTTTAAAGCCGGTATATTTTTGCAAGAGCTGGGTAAGTTTAATCCGAAAATGTTGTCGGTTTGCCAAGAGGCCTATGCCGCGGCGCAGGTTGACGTGGATTTTGTGCGCTTAAAACCAGAGATTTTTAAAGCGTGTCCATCCGATTCGATTGATTATGCGGTGATGGAAAAAACCGAGAAAGCCATGGTTATCCCCTTAGATGCAGGCTGGAACGATGTCGGGTCATGGTCAGCATTATGGGATGTCACCGAAAAAGATAGTTGTGGCAATGCCATTCGTGGTGATGTTTTGACTGTGGATACCTATAATTCATTTATCCATTCGGAAAATAAACTCGTAGCGGCTATTGGCGTCGATAATTTTGTGATCGTCGAAACCGATGATGCGGTGATGATTGCCCCGAAAGATCGGGTGCAGGATGTCAAGCTGATGGTAGACCAATTAAAACGAGCGCAACGGCCTGAGGCAGAAATGCACCGTAAAGTGTATCGCCCCTGGGGGCATTATGATTCTGTGGATAATGGCGAGCGGCATAAAACCAAACGTATTGTGGTC
>SXIZ01000046.1 GCA_005779525.1 Methylococcaceae bacterium | reverse complement strand
CAATACTGTTGCTCCGCCGCAGAAAAACACTTGGCAACTAGACCTGCTAAACCCGCTCTAGGTTTAATAGTTTCAATATCCACACCTACCTCAATGTCATGCCCCACCGCAAGCAGTCCCCAATCGCCACTATGGGACAAATTAAAGCGCAATGCTGGCGCTGCTTCGAGATAGGGCTTGCCATACTCGCCTTTTGTAAATCGCAGATCGGCGGCAGATTCACCCGGAATATAGGCTGCCAAAATTTGCCGCATAAGGGCATGCATATGGATATAGGCTTGACGTAATGCGGGTCGATAAAATTTTTCAGCTTGCTGCTGTTCCTGAGGCTCCAAGACTGCGAAGCAAGCTGCTGCATCGTAATTTAGGCGTGCGATATTGAATAAATAAACATCAACAGTGTGTTCGGGAATGTTAATTACTGGCTCAAGCGTCATCTTTAGTGCATCCCTAGGGGGTCTCATATACAATAGCTGCTGAATTTTAATCTCTGGGCAGTGTTGGTCATGCCAAATTCTCACAATACTTTAGGCTTTATTGGTATCGGGCTGATGGGTCAACCCATGACGCTACGCTTACTGCAAGCAGGTTTCAGCGTACATGTCTGGAATCGCAGCCCTGCAAAATTAAGCACTGTTAGCGCTGCCGGAGCCATCGTCCATAACGAACTGCCCAGTTTAATGGACGCCGTTGACATTGTTTTAGTCTGTCTCGCCGATGAAGACGCCGTCAGTACCATCGTCAGGCAAAGCATTTTACCCTATGCCAAAGCAGGCAAATTGCTTATTGACCTCTCCAGTATTTCCCCGCAAACCACGCGTGAACTCGCTACGCAGCTTGCAAGCCATGACATGCATTGGGTAGATGCCCCAGTTTCTGGTGGCGTCGTCGGGGCGGAACAAGGTACTTTAGCGATTATGGCGGGGGGCAGCGTGGCCGACATCGCGATTGCCCGTCAGGTGTTAGCGCCACTGTATCAGCAGCTTACCCATATGGGCGAGGTCGGTAGTGGTCAAGTCACGAAAATTTGTAATCAAATGCTGGTCAGTTGCAATGCTTTAGTAATTGCGGAAATGATTGCCTTAGCAGAACAAGCAGGTGTCGATGCCAGTCAAATCGCCAATGCTCTAGCGGGGGGCTTTGCAGACTCTAAGCCACTACAAATCTTGGCACCCGAAATGGCAGCCAATCAATTCACCCCGATTAAATGGCGTGTTAAAACCTTATTAAAAGATCTCAACATGGCCCGCGACCTCGCAAAAACCCAAGGCCAAGCGATCCCCATGTCTGGATTAGCAGCACAACTGATGCAGTTACATAGTAGCCAAGGATTTTTAGATCAAGATCCAGCCACATTGATCAAACTTTATCGGCCAAACTAATGTTACGTTTCAGCGCCAATGTCAGTGTACTATTCAATGAAGTCGAGCTCACTCAGCGCTTTATGCTTGCCCGCCACTATGGCTTTAACGAGGTCGAAATCCAATTTCCGTATGCCCATACGGCGGAACAACTCAAAGCATTACTGGATGAACAACAGTTACATTTGGTGTTATTTAATGTAGCAGCCGCTGATTTGTTAAAAGGCGGCGAAGGATTAGCGGCGGTTCCGCAGCTACGCGATCAATTTCAAGCGGCCGTCGATCAAGCGGTACATTATGCTGAAATTCTTAAACCGTCAGCGATCAATGTTTTACCCGGTCGTTGCTTAACCCCCCAAAGATTACCTGAATATTTAGAAACCTTAAGTGCTAATCTCGCCTACGCTGTAAAAGCTTTCGCGCCATTAGGGATTAAAACCGTCTTTGAGGCTATCAATACCTTTGATATGCCGGGATTTATCATCCATAGCAGTCAGCAAATGCTGAATTTACTTGAGCTGATGCAACTCCCCAATCTATACATGCAGTATGATGTGTATCATATGCAACGTATGGGAGACAATAGCGCCGCTTTTATAATGCAACACGCATCTAAAATTGGTCACATTCAATTCGCTGATGTGCCTGGACGTGGCCAACCTGGAACCGGGCATTTGGATTTTTCAGCTATTTTTGCCGCTATCGCCGCCTCTGGTTACCAAGGTTGGGTGGGAGCAGAATATCATCCCCAAGGTCAGACTGCGGATAGCTTTTATTCTTGGCTGACGCATAAAGAAATTTAACGATTCGCCTCTGCAAAAACTGATTTTTTATCTACATTAATTACAAGACCGCTCGAGAATTTGCAGCCAACAACTCATTAAGCACCATGCGTACGTATTATTTTAGTGAGCAATATATTCAGGCTCAGTGAAAATATATGAAATTTGGCCTAAGGCCTACATGATAACTTAAGTTCAAAAGCACATCGCAAGAGATTGTTTTATAATTTATTTATAAATACGACATGCAAAATTTTTATCAAACCCCATTTAACAATGGTATATACTTTTCCTTATGGATAAATTTCAATTAAAACTTTACATCAGTGGCAAAACCCCGCGCTCAGAAAATGCCATTCGCAATCTCCGTCATATTTGCGAAGAAAACCTGAATACGCAATATGAAATCGAGATTATAGACATTATCGAGCATCCAGAACTCGCTGAAGATGAACGCATTCTTGCCACTCCAACACTGATTAAAGCCCTCCCCCCTCCACTTAGACGACTGATTGGCGACTTATCGGAAACTGAAAAGGTATTAGTGGGTTTAGATATCTGCCCCTATCAACCGAAATCTCCAACCTAACCAACTAAGTATTGCATTATGAGCATGACTAACACGTCTTTAATTAATTCCGTTGAAAAACTCACTACAGGCATTCCCGGTTTTGATTTAATTGCCGCCGGGGGGCTACCCATTCACCGCACCACCTTGGTTGCGGGTACTGCAGGCAGTGGAAAAAGTGTATTCGCCGCGCAATTTTTAGCCGAAGGGATTAAAAGTCACAATGAAGCTGGAGTCTTTGTCACCTTTGAGGAACCGCCTGAAGATATTCGGCGCAATATGGTTTCGTTAGGTTGGAATATCAGCCAATGGGAAGCTGAGGGTAAATGGGTTTTTGTCGATGCCTCCCCACATTACGATGATGATGAATTAGTTGTCACTGGTACCTATGACTTGGGCGCCTTATTGGCGCGCTTACAATACGCCATCGGCAAAGTTAACGCGAGCCGAGTTGCCATTGATTCGGTGGGCGCCATATTTTCGCAATTTCAGGAAACGCGCATTATCCGACTGGAGTTATTACGTATTGCGACCATTATGAAACAAATGCAAGTCACTACCGTAATGACCACTGAACGTGAACAAGAATACGGTAACATTGCCCGTTTTGGCGTAGAAGAATTCGTTGCGGATAATGTGGTGATTTTGCGTAATGGCTTAGATGAGCAAATCCGTCATCGCACCATTGAAATTTTAAAGTTTCGTGGCACTTACCACCACAAAGGCGAGTACCCATTTACGGTTGTGCCAGAAGAAGGTTTGGTGGTAGTTCCACTGTCTGCAATCAAGCTCAATCAAAAATCCTCAGACCTACGCGTCAGCTCCGGCAACCAGGTTTTGGACAATATGTGTGGTGGAGGCATTTTCCGCGACTCGATTATCTTAGTCTCAGGGGCAACCGGGACTGGCAAAACCTTAATGGTCACCGAATTTATCGCTGGCGGTATTAAAACCGGAGAACGTTGTTTATTGCTCGCGTTTGAAGAAAGCCGAGAACAGCTTTACCGTAATGCAAAAGGCTGGGGCGTGGATTTTGAACGAATGGAAGCCTCGGGTTTCTTGAAAATCATTTCCGCTTATCCTGAAAACGCAACTTTAGAAGATCATCTTGCGACGATTAAAAACCAAATTGATCGCTTTAAACCGGATCGTTTAGCCTTAGATAGTATTTCCGCTTTAGAACGCATCACCTCCAATAAAGGTTTTCGGGAATTCGTGATTGGCATCGCCTCGTTTGTGAAAGCGCATCAGCTCGCCGCTTTATTTACAGCGACAACCCCCGATTTAATCGGTGGCAAATCGGTCACCGATGCGCATATTTCAACCTTAACCGATTCGATAGTGTTACTACGCTACGTCGAAATGGAAAATCAAATCCGCAGAGCCATCACCGTGCTGAAAATGCGCGGCTCCATGCATGAAAAACTGATACGTGAATATACGATTGATGGTCAGGGCATGCATATCGGTGACCCGTTTTCAGAACATACCAACCTGCTGTTAGGCGGGGCTGCATTTCAACCTAAAGCACTGTGTTCAAACTGGCAAGCCTTATCGAATGAGTAATCTCAAGGATGGCTTATGTTAGATGCAATCACTGCCCTAAAAAATTGTCAACATCAGCGTCAACTCAGTGAATCGCGCTTTCATAATATCGTCAATAATAGTATTGACGGTATTTTGATTGTCAGTGACGAGGGGTCTATCCTATTTTCTAACCCGGCTGCCTCCAGCCTTTTCGGGCGTTCCCAAGAAGATCTTAATGGCGCGCCTTTTGGTTTTCCATTAGTTGGCGCAGATCGTGCCGAACTGGACATCCCCTTACCTGCTGGGCAAATCATTATGGTAGAAATGCGGGTAGCCCAGACGGAATGGGATGGGCACAAAGCATTTTTAACGCAGTTACGTGACATCACGCAACGTAAGCAAATGGAAGAAAGTTTACGCTTAGCCGCTAAGGTTTTTGAAAACAGTAGTGAAGCGATTCTGATCCTCGACCCACGCATGAAATTATTATCCAGCAACTCGGCGGTTACCGAAATCACAGGCTACCAGCCAGAAGAGTTACTGAATAAAGACGCCAATTTGTTTTTCGTGGAACAACAAAATATTTTGTCGTTTCAACAACTATTTAATAAGGCATTTAAACACCGGGGGCGTTGGCAAGGCGAAGTGCTCTGCCATGCAAAAGATAACCGTAAATTTCCCGGTTGGCTGTCTGCCATCGTAGTACGCGATAATCTCGGGGTGGTGACCCATTACGTGCTGATTTTTTCGGATATCACCGAACGTAAGGCCAACGAAAATGCATTACGCCTGGCAGCAGTCGTATTTGAACAGAGTATTGAAGCGGTGATCGTCCTTGATGCCCAAGAACGCTTTGTGAGCGTCAATCGCTCCTTCACCGAAATTACGGGTTACACGGCCGATGAAGTGCTGGGACTCACCCCGCGTATCCTTAAATCTGAACGTCAAGATATCCACTTCTATCGCTCAATGTGGCGGCAAATTAATGAACACGGCCATTGGCAAGGCGAAATCTGGAATCGACGCAAATCTGGAGAAATTTACCCGGAGTGGTTATCGGTGACTGCGGTCCGCAATGATGATGGGAAGATAGACAATTATATTGGGATTTTTTCTGACATTACCGAACGTAAACGTCATGAAGAATATATCCATCATTTAGCGTTCTTTGACCCCCTAACCCACCTCCCCAATCGCGCGTTATTAATGGATCGCATGCAATTAGCGCTTGCCTCAGCAGAACGCAATTCGCATGGACTGGGGGTGATCTTTATCGATTTAGATCATTTTAAAGAAGTGAATGATATTTATGGCCATAATACAGGGGATGAAGTACTCATCGCTAGCGCCCAATGTTTTCAAGCGGCCTTACGCCATGGTGAAACCCTAGCGCGTATCGGCGGTGATGAATTTGTCGTTATTGTAGAAAGTGCTGACCGGGAAATTTTGGTCAGCGTCATCGAGCGCTTACAATCGGCCCTAGCCAACCATAGTTGGGAGGTCAATAATTATAACTTTACGATTGGCCTGAGCGCTGGGATCGCCATCTACCCGCATGACGGGGTTTCAGCCACAGAATTACTCAAAAATTCTGATACTGCGATGTATCATGCAAAAAAATCGGGCGGCGGTTATCGCTTTTACAGCACTACTCTGCATATGCGCGACTAACCCCATTAGCTCTTTCCACAGAGCTAAGCCAGCATAGCTTGATACACTACAACTTGTGCTTTTCCATTTTGCTTTGCTTGATACATTGCTTTATCGGCGGCATCTAAAAGCTGCTCTTTGGTTTTAGCGTCATTGGGGAAGCTTGCAATCCCCATGCTACATGAGATCGAGATTTTTTTATCCATCAAATAAAAAGGTTGCTCTATAGCTTTTAGAATTTTTTTAGCCAGAATCGAAACCCCTTCGATTTTAACCACACCCACCACTAAGATCAAAAACTCATCCCCGCCATAACGACACACAGTATCGGATTTGCGTACACAATTTCGGATGCGTTCCGCAACTTGTAATAACAGTTCGTCGCCGATGCTATGTCCATAGACATCATTCACGGATTTAAATTTATCTAAATCAATATTAATAATCGAAAAAGAAACATTATTACGCTCTGCTTGTAAGATGGATTGTTCTAAGCGATTGTTGAATAAGGTGCGTGTTGCCAACCCCGTGAGATTAT
>SXIZ01000045.1 GCA_005779525.1 Methylococcaceae bacterium | reverse complement strand
GGCATTCGCACTTCGTGTGCTAACGCATCCAAATCTGTTCCTGACAGATTTGTCTTTGAATACTTTCTTTTGGCGGAGCAAAAGAAAGTATTTCGCCCTCGGGTGCGAGAACCCGATTAAACAGCGTCGCGATAGCGACACCTAAATTAATCTTTTCTGAATACAAACAGTTTTAAAGCTCGACTATCTGCAACTACAACCCAGGCCAATCACTTTGCATTACGCACTCAGCGCCATTTCAAAACCAAGCCAATCGCCTATCCAGAGTCGCAGCGGTTACAGGCTAGTTAACCTCAGTGCCTAATCTTCCCGAGCAATTACCAGTCGTGGAAATCACGACCGACGCCCAAGCTCAACGACAGGTAAAACTGTTGGGCAACTGGAGTTTACGCTATTTGTTGACCTTACCTGAGCTGACTGCACAATTAACTAAACTAGCAGATGATAATCAGATAGCCTGGGATTTACGTGCCCTGCAACGCTTGGATAATACCGGGGCCTTGATGTTATGGCAGGCGTGGGGACGGAAATTTCCTAGCAAGCTTTCAGTCAATCCAACCGAGCAGCAGTTACTCGAACATTGGCAGCAGCAAGTCATCGCACCCAAACCAGTGATCTTACCCAAGTCGCAACGCATTTATGCCGCACTACAGAAAATGGGATTAGATATTGCTTTGCAATTGCAGGCGTTTATCGCTTTGTTAGGACAATTATTGCTGGATGTTAAGCATCTGTGTCAGAAGCCAGAAGATATTCCTTGGGCAGAAATATCTATCAGTATTCATCAAACCGGGGTGCGGGCTTTAGGCATCACCGCCTTGGTGGGGTTTTTGATTGGCATAGTTTTAAGTTATTTATCGGCTTTGCAACTGAAAATGCTAGGCGCTGAAATTTATATTATCGATATTTTAGGGCTGAGCATTATTCGGGAATTAGGCCCATTATTGGCCGCCATTCTAGTTGCCGGACGTTCGGGCTCGGCGATGACCGCACAAATTGGAATTATGCGCGTTACCGAAGAACTCGACGCACTTTCTGCCATGGGAATTAGTCATTCCTTACGTTTGGTTTTGCCACGAGTGTTGGCTTTAAGTTTAGTGTTACCGCTGTTAAGTGTTTGGACCAGCGCGTTAGCACTGTTGGGTGGGATGTATGCGGCACAGACGATGTTGGATATTAGCTATCAGCAATTTTTTTTAAAAATCCCAGAAGTCGTACCGTTGACCAATTTGTTTATTGGCTTAGTTAAAAGCGCAGTTTTTGGCTTAGGCATCGCCCTGATTGCCTGTTACTTTGGCTTTAAAATCCAACCTAATACTGAAAGCCTAGGCAATGAAACCACCAATTCCGTGGTCGTGGCGATTACTGCGGTAATTATGATCGATGCCTTATTTGCGATTGTGTTTATGGGTATAGGGATGCCATGAGTGCCAGCGATGCGGTAAAAATTGAACACCTAGGGACGCGCTTTGGCGCCAAAGTCATACACCACGACATTAGCTTTTGCTTAAAGCAAGCAGAAATTTTAGGGATTGTCGGCGCTTCAGGCTGTGGCAAAACTACTTTGTTGCGTGAAATTATCGGCTTGCAAGCCCCGACTGAAGGCGAGATTTGGGTGCTAGGCAATTCCTTGCAACATGATGCGGCTAACTATATCAAACACCTAGCCCTCAATTGCGGGGTATTATTTCAAAAAGGCGCGTTATTCAGCGGCTTAACAGTGTATGAGAATATCGCTTTTCCCTTGCGAGAACTCGGTATGCAAGATGAAAATCTGGTTCAGGCATTAGTGAGTATGACACTGAGTCGGGTGGGTTTATTGCCGGAAGATGCTTGGTTAACGCCTGCGGCATTGTCCGGGGGTATGCTCAAACGCGTGGGTTTAGCGCGGAGTTTAATTTTAGAGCCGACGCTGTTATTACTCGATGAACCCACGGCTGGCTTAGATCCCATCGCCAGTGAAGCTTTTGTGACGTTATTAGCAGAACTACATCGAGAGTTAAAATTCAGCGTGATTATGGTGACCCATGATTTGGATATTTTGCGCGATGTGTGTACCCAAGTGGCGGTGCTTGCCGAGCAACAATTAATCGTGATGGGGGATTTAGCGACGGTGCTGAATTATGAGCACGCGTTTATTAAACAATTTTTTCATAATCGCCGAGCGGATCGAGTGTTTAAATGAGTCAGGCCCATGGGTAGAAATAAGCATGCATTAGCGACGGGCTTATTCCTGATCGCGTTAATCGCGATGACTATCATCGTCATTTTCTGGATCGGACATTTTGAACAAAAGCACAATGTCTATGTGATTGCCACGCACGCCTCGGTGTCGGGTCTGACACCTGAATCTACCGTGTATTATCGGGGTATTGCGGTAGGTAAGGTCCTGAAGATAGAGTTTGATGCCCGCGATACCGATATTATTGTGATTCCAGTAGCGGTGGACGCCAAGATCGTCTTAACCAAAGGTGTGTATGCCACTTTGCGCATGAAAGGGGTCACGGGTTTAACTCAAATTCAATTAGAAGATAACAATAACCTAGCCGAAATTTTACCGCCCGGTGGCAGTTTTGAATCGCGTATTCCATTAGTACCCTCGGTGACGGATCGCTTATTAAATTCCGGGGAAGAAATCTTAAAAAAAGCCGATCATATTATGCAGCGCTTAAGTGCGGTGTTAACCGATGCCAACGAACGCAATATCAACGATATTTTAAGTAATAGCAAGATCTTAAGCGTGCAATTGCAGCGTTTGGATACGCGCTTAGAAGAGGCTTTGGCAGGTGTACCCTCACTCAATAACGATGTACATACCACCTTAATGCATATCAATCAGTTAAGCAGCCAATCTCGCCACAGTTTAGGCCAGATTGATCATTTAACCTCAGACTTACAACAACTTACCCAACAATTACAGCAAATCAGTGTACCCACTATTTTGGTTGCCAAGCAGGGTGCTGAGGCCAGTCTTTTGTTTACACAAACGACGCTGCCGCACGTGAATAAATTACTCATTGAGTTACAAGCCGCTACGCAGCAAATTTCCCGCGCCGCCAGTTCATTAGAGTCTAACCCGCAAGCATTATTGCTTGGACCGTCGCGACGCGATGTCGGGCCAGGAGAATTGGGTTTTCAGGAGCAGCCATGAGTCACTTATTTAAGCCACTGGGTTTAGTAATGTTAATGGCATTAACAGCCTGCGCGAATCCTGCGCACTCGCCGACGGTGCATGATTTTGGCGCAGGCGTTAATCTCGCCGCAGCCCCCAATAGCAGCGCAAAGCCACATATCAGTGTGAGCGCCCCTACTTGGTTATGGGATAATCGGATACGCTATCGATTGTTATATTCAGCGCCGACCACTGTGCGCTTTTATGGTTTAGATGTCTGGGTAGCGCCGCCACCAGAATTGTTCGAACAATTTTTACTCGAAAATTTACCCCCGAACTCTCCACCCTTAAGCTTGCATTTGATGAGTTTGGAACAAGAATTTACCTCAATACAGCAAGCCAATATCGTGCTGCGATTTGAACTTGAACTCAAAACTTCAACATCACAAGCTACACTGAGTAAAATTTTTAGCTTACGCCAACCATCACCAACGCCGGATGCCGCC
This sequence comes from Methylococcaceae bacterium, assembly GCA_005779525.1. Lineage (GTDB taxonomy): Bacteria > Pseudomonadota > Gammaproteobacteria > Methylococcales > Methylomonadaceae > SXIZ01. The sequence goes on along the minus strand of SXIZ01000045.1, from coordinate 2,320 downwards.
GGGGCCATTAACGCTATGCTGCAAGTCAATCAGCTGGCAGTCGCGCAAATTACTGCTTGGCTAGCGCAAATTCGTCATTAGTTTATGACCTACTGATTATTCGATGTGTTCACCCAAATTGCCTACGAAAGCGCCACACACCAAAATTAAAAAATACCACCCCCAACACACTAAGTCCTAACAAGGAATCCCAGATAATTTCTAGACCTGCGCCTTTGAGCAAAATGGCATAACTCATTTCGTTATAATAATACAGCGGTGAAAACAACATCGCCCATTGCATGGCGGCTGGCATGGCTTCTGGTGGCGTCCAGGCACCCGATAATAATAAAATCGGCATCATCAGCAAAATCACTAACAAGGTCACCTGTCCTAAACTCTTGCTGATAGTCGCGACAAATAAGCCAATGCCAGAGGCAGTAAACACATATAACGCCGTGACCACAAAAAACAGCAGCAGACTGCCCTGCACCCGCAAATGAAACAGCGGCATAATAATCAACACCAAACTTACCACCACACCCAGCAAAATCACCAGCCCCATCGAGATGACCTTTGGCAATAATATTTGTAACGAGCTTAACGGCGAGACCGCTAATTGTTCAATCGTGCCACGTTCTTTTTCACGCACCGCCGCCGCTGCGGGTAACATCATCGATAACATGGTGATTACCGTTAACAGTTCCGAGATCGACATAAACCACCCATCGATGCGATTGGGGTTATAAAGCACCCGATAACGATTTTGGATGATGGGGAGCTGATCTGACTGCGCGCCAGCGCCAGCACGGTTGACAAAACTCCGGCCAAAATCAGCAGTGATTTGTGTGGCATAAGCACTCGCCAACGTGCCTAGCACGGTATTACTGGTATCTACTTGTAATTGCACTGCCACAGCTTGCCCTTGCTGCAAATGACGTTGAAAGTTTTCGGGAATATCCAGCACCGCTAAGATTTGGCCTTTATCCAGCTGGACTTCGGCCGCATGGCTATCTAATAGTTCGCCTTGTAACGCAAAATAAGGTGCACGAAATCGGTACAGCAATTCCCGCGAAGCGGCGCTATGATCGTGGTCGATCACGCTTATAGAAGCATTATGCAAACTGAGATTAATGCCCGACCCTGCTAGATACACATCGGCACTAAAAAAATACGCAATAATTAACAACAGCACCGGGTCGCGCAGTAATTGTTTCAGTTCTTTGACAGTCATGGCTAAAATGCGCGACCACCATAGGCGATTCATAGCGCGGGTCGTTTGTTAAAATTCAACCAACCGAGTACCCAGAGGATAACATCGTAGAGCAACAAGGCGACAACATCCAACCACAGTTCCGCCCAGCCCAACCCCTTCAGGAAACTGCCCCAGGTAATGCGCAGAAAATACAATGTCGGAAACAAATGTGCTTCCAGCTTGGTGACCGCGCCCATGGATTCAATCGGCACCAGCAAGCCGGAATATAACATTGCGGGCACAAAGGAAATCACCATCGTCAGCATCACCGCCGCCACTTGGGTTCTGACTAACAACGAAACCAGTAATCCCACCCCAGCGGTACAAATCACATACAACAGCGAAGCGGCATAATAAAACAGTGGATGGCCTTTAAAGGGTGTGCCGTAGACTTGCATCACTATCCACCATAGCAACAAAATATTAATGCTAGAAATCAGTAAATACGGCAAAAACTTACCTAAAATAAATTCGCCACGACTAATCGTAGAGGCGTAAATATTGTAAATAGAACCATTTTCTTTCTCGCGCACCACCCCTAAAGCGGTCAAAATGGGTGGCGTCACCATTAATACCAACATCATTAAGCCAGACGATATAGACCATTGGCTACGTAAGGCTTGATTATATAAATAGCGCGCTTCTAGATGGATAGGCGATACTTGCGCCTTCGCCTCGGCGGCGCTCATTCCCAAACCGACTAAATGTTTCACCAGCGACTCTGCATTAAAATTAGCAATAATCGCGGTCACATAGCCTTTAGCAACTTCCGCCCGATACGGAAACACGCCATCAATTAAACTCTGCACCTGAGTGGCTTGTCCCGATTGCAGTAATTCTTGAAAACGCGGTGGAATAATAATGGCAAAGCGAATATCGCTGTGCGCTAGCAAAGCATCAAATTGCGCGACATGCTGCACATGGCCTTGGTAAGCAAAATATCTGGACGCCATAAATTGCTGCAGAAAATCCCGACTCATGGTGCTGTTATCCTGATCCAAAATCGCAAACGGAATTTTTTCGACATCAAAAGAAATGCCATAACCAAGCACCAGAAAGATGCCGATAGGCAGCACAAATGCCATG
>SXIZ01000044.1 GCA_005779525.1 Methylococcaceae bacterium | reverse complement strand
CTTGTTGTCCCACGGAATCCCATTGTATGCCATTGATCACAATTTCTTCGGCGGGTTGCGGGGCAAGAAATTGGTATTGTTGTTGTAATTCAGTGCTCAAAAACGGCGTGAGATAGCTAAACTCTGGACAACCCGCGTAGTGATAAAGTTTACTGAATAATAAGTGGGTAAAGTCAGTCAATAAAATCTTAGAAAAATTCGGGTCACATTGCTGTAAGGCCAAAATGGCCTCTGCTACAGCTTGATTTCTGGCGGTTTTTAAGTTGCGAGGTGGACGAGAATTGATGCTTTGGGCTTTACTGTTGCCGATGATTACCAGGACGATTACAACAATAAAGAGCAAAACTATAAACCAAAAGATCACGTCAGAATCTTCGCTGGCACTGCCGCTGGAACTTGAACTGTGCCAGGAGCTGCTGGAACTGTGCGAGGAGGAGCTATGCCAGGAACTGGACGAAGAGCTATGTGAGGACGAGGAGTGTCCTGAACTGGAATGTCCGCCACCGGGTCGGGCGGCTACTGGATTGAGTCCCGCGATACAACAGCATAGAATTAGCAACAGCGCAGTAAACCACTTCATAAGTCAATTTCCAGATTATCCGGTAATTCGTTCAGATCATTGGCAATGGGCGGAAGATATCGGCTAAAAATGGGCTGGGCAGTTGCGAGGGTAGTTAACAGCGCGTTGCCGGGTTGGGCGCTGGCAAAAATGCCTTGTAGCTGGGTACGCAGTTGCTGCCATTCTGCCGCTGGCAATGCTAGTTCCGCCCCGCGATCAGCGATGATGACACAGGATTTTTCGAGCAGCGAACCTAAGATTAATACTCCAATTTTAGCTTGGGTGTGGTGGATGCCGCCTTTTTGGAATAGCGCCCGTGCGAGAATTTCGACATTTTTTTCGCGACGTTTGCGGCTTAAACAGCGACGTTGGTTGCCAGGAACCTTAGCCAGTACCCAGCCTAAACCAAATGCAATTAAGGGACCTGCGTAAATTTCCAGATCACTGAAGAAGGTTGGGGCCAACATCAGGTAGGTGTGGCTTAGCCAGCCTGCACATAATCCCCAAATTAATGGAATATCAGGATAATCCGCAGCGCGATTGCGAATGACGACTACCAGTTCAACTTGCGATGCTCGTTCGATCTGGGCGATGGTCTCTGCCAAGTGCGTTTGAAAATCTTGATTAAAGTCTTTATGCATGGCTTGGGCGAAATCAAGGTGTTAATCTAAAGCAGGATAAGTTAAAGCGAGGCTGGTGTTCTCGCGGGTTGACGTTATCCTTGGCAGTTTGAAAATACTTATAAAAGTGGTGTACCCTTGCGCATCACACAAGGGTACACTGAACTACGGTCTTAATTAACCAAAATTAACGTTTTTTACTGCCCCGTTTTTTATTACGCTCGGCAATTTTCTTGTCCAGCTTATCCAGCTGTTCAGGGGTTAAAACTTGCTGCAAACTACTGCGGGTTTGTTCTTGCGCAGTTTTCAGTTTTTCTTCCTGATCTTTAAAGATAGCTTCAACGGTCTGTTGTTCTTCTTTAAAGATAGTTTCCATCTGGGCTTTTTGATCCGCAGATAGCCCTAAATCTTGCGCCATACGATCAAGAACTTGTCCAGGATCTTTGGCTTCAGAAGATTTGGCCACCACAGTTGCTGGTAAACATAGTGCGAAGACGAGTGCTGCGATGACCTTACGCTGCATAGATAACTCCGCCCTTAAAACAAGCCAGAAATTGAACGCGTCAGACCATTGGTTAATACTGGCGCAGCTTCGTCATATTCTAAATTGACTTTATTCGCAGTACTTACAATGCGTGTACGATATTTCTTTTTATCACTTACTTCAGAAGAAGTTTGTCTTCTAGAACCACCAATACCTTGTTTGGCATCTTGTTGGCTATCTTGTCTCACGACGACACCTTTAGCCGCTTTTTCGGCAATTTCGATATCGGTAATCACCATATAGGTAACATCTTTAACGGCTGCATTGGCAACCGTTTCAACGGCGGCACCTGCTAAGCCACCTGCTAAACCGCCATAACCCGCACCGGCCCAGCCACCCGTTGCGCCACCAATAGCCGCACCTAACGCTGCACCACCTAAAGCACCACCGTAACCTGCACCTAATGCCGCTTCTGCCGCAGTTGGGCTGGCTTTATCAACACTCAATACATTGGCGCGTAACCAGTAATGTGCGGATTTGGCACTGCTGGTGACCGTGTAGCCTTTAGCTTGTAACGAGCTACGGATTGCACCTTGAATATCAAAGTTAGTTTTGTCTGAAGTATTGCGCACTTCTAAATAAATAGATTTTTGATCAGGTTCAACGGGGTCTAGAAAAATAGTGTCACTCATTTTGGTTTGTACATCTAAGTCTTTTTTGGCGATAGATGTCGAAACAGCCGCACAACCACTCAAAATAGATAGAATTGAAGTCACAGCCACTAGTGTTTTAATAGGTTTACTTAATACGGCACTCATTGTTTCCCTCATTGATGATTAAAAAATTGGCTCTATAGTGTTGATTGTGGGTAGCGAACAGCAAAAAAACTTCCCCCTGATCCTAGGCGGCAAGGGTGAGGATTTTAAGCCTTCCCACTCCGCCTTCCCCGAGACCAGGGGTGGAGCTTTGTTGTTTAATGCCTTGGCGAGGTAACTCCGTAACGCAGTCCAAAATTTGAATGACTACCCACTCCATTCAGTAGAGCACCAAAAGCTTAAACACCTAAACTTCGAATAATTTTAGCAGTAAAAAGACGATTAGTTTGTGATCTAAATCACAACCTGTATGCAACTTACCAATATCCCCAGTAATACGGCGTGTAACTGTAATGATAAGGTCGATAGTAGCTGACCCCATAACCATAATATGGCTGATAATAGCTATTGTAATATGCCGCCCCAGAATACGTGGGCGTTGTGTGTGAGGGTTTACCTCGCTCAGTCGCCGCATTGAGCGCGGAGTTTAGGGTTGCTTCATCAGCAACACTAAAGGATTGACCTAATACCTGCGCATTAAGTTTTTTTTGGATGGCTTCGGGGGATTCATCCGCAAAACAGACACTGTTGTTTAATACGGCACTCAACAACAGGCAACTGAAACCAATGAATTTATGCTGTGACATGATTGCAACTCCTATGTTAGTTAATTTCCAGAGTCATTATAGTCTTTTCAATTCACCGTACAATAAAAAAAAGTGTCGATAATATAACACTTTAGAGAGCAGCCCTGTCCAAGGTCGCCAGAAACTTTAACCGCCGCGGCTAAAGCGGCAAATTATAACGTTCGCTAGATAAGGCCCACTGCTCATCAAAATAACTGGTCGCTCTCAGAGGAATGGGTAGGGCTTCACGGTCGAAATTGATTTGAATAGTTAATTGATAATGATGCGTTGCAGGCATGGCCTCGACCTCTAATAATTTAAGGCCATGGATTTGTGCAATGCTATTCATCGCGGCGGTTAATGAGGCAAAATTGTTGATTTGACCATTATGTTCTGCTTTAACGCGAAACACATTCAACAAAGCATAATAGCGAATTTGATAACGCAAGCGATGATAAAGCAGCAAACTATCCCAGATCAAGGTACGCTGCTGTTTTAAGGCGATGGCAATATCCCAATGTAATGGAATGCCATTCATTAACGCCTGTTTGGCTGATGGGCTTAAATTAAAATTGAGTTCAGCCTGTAAATAGTAGCTTTGATTTTGCAACTCAACCGCAGCGGTTTTTACCGAGCTCGCATAATTTTCTGCTCGACACAGCTTAGGCGTGCAAAAACAGCAAAACACGAGTACAACAAAAATGCACAGCTTTAACCTCGCTAGTTGCGTTGTTTGCGGCTTAGCGTTTGCGTAACCTAGCATAATAAAATCCGTCCATCGCATGCATGCCCGTGAGAATTTGGCGACCATGCTGGCAAGCTAATCCCCAATCTGCTGCAATAGGCAATTCTTCTGCATCCGCATGGCTTTGTAAAAATTGTGCAATCTGCTCGCTGTTTTCAGCTTTTAGTAGCGAGCACGTGGCATACACTAAAATGCCGCCCGGTGCGAGCAAACGCCAAGTCTGTTGCAAAATCTGCTGTTGTAATGCGACCAGTACCGGAATATCGTCAGCTAAACGTAAGAGTTTAATATCGGGATGCCGACGGATAACTCCGGTAGCAGAGCAGGGTGCATCCAATAAAATGCGTTCAAACTGGCGTCCGTCCCACCAGGATTCCGGGCTAGTCGCATCACCTGCAATGACTGTGGCCTGGATTTTGATGCGCTGGAGATTGTCGTGCACGCGCTGCAAGCGTTGGGCATCAATATCCACAGCCCAGACTTCTTGCAGTTCGGGGTGTTGTTCTAAAATCGCGCAAGTTTTGCCGCCGGGAGCTGCACATAAATCAAGTACCCGTTGACCCGGTTGCACCTCCAGTAATTGACTGGCTAATTGCGCCGCACTATCTTGGACCGAGACCCAGCCTTCAGCAAATTTGGGGATAAGTTCTATCATCAAGGGTTGCTGTAATTGCAAGCTAGTGCTGCACAGCGGATTGATGGTAGGGAAAATATTGGCCTCATCCAGCAGTGCTAGATATTCATCGCGGCTGCATTGGGCTAGGTTAACGCGCAAAACCATAGGCGCGGCTTGATTATTTTGGAAAATCACTTCCTGCACTTGTGCGGGCCAGTCCTGTTGCAGTTGTTGATATAACCACTGCGGATGATTGTGATGTGCAATCGTATCTAGCGATTCGCGTTCACGTAGATAGCGGCGAAATACCGCATTTAAGACCGATTTAGCCCAAGGATAGCGCTTGGCAGCGGCGACGGTTTCGGAGACTGCGGCGTGTTCTTTGACGCGCATGTATTTCAATTGATATAACCCGAGCAAGGCCAGGATTTTGACGTCTAATTCTTTCGCTTTAAAGGGTTTATTTAAT
>SXIZ01000043.1 GCA_005779525.1 Methylococcaceae bacterium | reverse complement strand
GACGGGGTGCTTTTTTGACCTCAAGTTTCAGGACATCGAATCAGTTAATTGCAAGCTAGTGAGCCTTGGGTTTACAAGTGACTCTTGAGAAATTTTTGAATTCGATCCATAAGGGTATGGAAAGGAATAAAAAAATAGTCATTATGCATGATTTCAGTTGTATAAACACTTTAACGTGACAAAATCAGCTGAAAGGCCAGATTAATCCGCGGCGTTTTGGGCTGTTTGGTCTTAAGTAGGGCATTACGCCAATCCCATTAAGCCACTTTAAAATCAATTTTTTCCACGTTATCCAAATTAATGGTTTGTCTGGCGACCCAAAGATCATAGTTGTCCTGCATGCTTAACCAACTCTCTGGAGATCGCCCTAGGGCTTTCGACAGCCGCAGTGCCATTTCAGAGCTGATGCCACTGCTGCCGTTTAATATCCGGTTCAAGGTGGAAGGCGAAACACCCAGATTCACTGCGAGCTGTCTACCGCTTATTTCGAAGGGCTCAAGATAGACGTCGCGAATAAATTCACCGGGATGCGGGGGGTTAAACATGGTCATTAGTGGTAATCCTCATAATCGAGTACAAATACATGTCCGTCGTGGAATTCAAAGGTGATGCGCAAATTGCCATTGACCCAAATTGACCATCTGTCCTTTTCACTGCCTTTAAGCGCATGTAGTTTAAAACCAGGGATGTCCATATCGTCGATGCTGGTTGCACAGTATCGAGTGCCACCAACTGCATGCGTATGCGTTTACTGTGCGCTGGCTGAATCCCTGCAACAGAACCTGATTCGAAAAAACTTTTTAGTCCTTTATGGCGGAATGATTTAATCATTGGAGCAGTATAGCGCGTTGCGCAACAAGAATTGAGATCAATATTGTCGGTCTCTATACTAATCAAAGGGGCCAAACTCGTTTGATTTTTTTAATTCTTTTCAATGGAGTCTGAACCGTTTGACTCCACAAACTGATGATACGTCCGTACGGCGTTTAAATTGTGCGGCGTGTAAGGTGGATTCGCTCTAGTAATCTACGAATCGAAGCTTCGGTGCCACATTAGGCATGGCGGTTTGCTGGCGCGAAACCGCCCTACGCCATGTTATTATTTTCTTTGATTTACAACACGGTAACTCGTATATAGGGCGTAAAGCCGTATTGCGCCGCATAAAATTGTTGTCCAACTGTAACGCTTAAGGCCGGGCGGGATGATGCAAAATGGCAAGTGACCGCTAGCATGATCCATCCCATCAATGACGTCTCAAAAATTGAACCGTATAATGTCAATACGGGTGAAACAGAAACAGTATGAAAGCACGAAAAAACTACAGAAATGCCAAAAAAATTAGAGAGTTAATCAGCGAACTTTGATGAAACCAGTGGTTATCTCTGGAAATCCAGGGGATGATGCCAAAAAGTATCAAGAAAGAGCTGTCGAGGCAGCCATTGAGGAGTCAAAAAAATGAATGAAAAATACCGTTATGTAAAAATCGTTGAATGGTCAGATGAGGATCAATGTTTTGTCGGAAGTTGTCCAGGGCTTTTTTATGGTGGATATCACGGTGATGACGAAAAGCAAGTTTTCTCTGATCTTTGTCAAATAGTCGATGAAACAATTGAGTTTTATGTACAAAGCGGTAAGTTTTTGCCTCCAGCAACATCAGGCAAAGATTACCCAAACAAAATGCTCACTGTGGCTTAAATGGTTATTCTCAACACGGTAACTCGCATATAGGGCGTAATAGGTGATATCGCGATGATGTGCTTCTCGTTGTTCAGCACATTCTATAGGAAGCAAGGCTGGGTTGCAGCTTTAGCAGAAATCCAGCATAAACATCACAGGGTTTGTTGGGTTTATCAACCCAGCAAACTGGAGGCCAACCGCACCACTTTTGTGATCGCGCTTCGCTTAAGCACCATCACCAAGGCCGATATCATTGTAGTTTTGGAAAAGGCCAGCTTGTCGAGCAAGGCGCACATTAAGCACTGCTGGCATTAGATGGTCGCAATTGTCATATTGGCACTTAGCAATCATTGAATTGATGCGTTTGTCTTACACTAGGTGGAATACAGTTGCCATGTTATAACATAGCAACTGTAATGTCTAAAAAACAATTCCGATTCAAGCAATCTTAATGATTATGTACCTCTTCCGCTAATTCGTTCGCCTTTGTGACTTTAAACTTAAAATCTCCCATATTTTGCAAAGTCACTTGGTAGTTTTTACCGTAGGCTTTTACGTGCGGGATATTTAGAGTTAGGCTCTCGAAATTATACACCGCTAACTCTGCATGCTCCTGCTGGGTTAATGGTTTAAAGTCAATTAATTCAAAGAGATTATTGTTAAGATGTAGGCGCACCCAATAATGCTGTTGACCGACTTGTACATCTTTAATCTCTAATTTACCGGTTTTGTCGTCAAACATGGCATTTTCCAAGGCTTCCACCGCCAGATCAAAGACTTCATGCTGCAGTCCACGATTAAAGGCGATCTTAATCGGAGCAACCGAACTTGCGGTCGGGGCTTCACTATTCGGGGCAGATTCAAACACATTTAATTCAATCAAATACGCACCAACCTTACCACCTAATGTGCCGGAAGCATCCTTGATTGACATATCAATATGTTCATGCACACCACCCTCTTTATCTGCCGCGCCAATGACCCCTAATCCACCACTGACGCCACTCGCTGTATAAGTAATGGTGTTGTCCAGCGCATCTTTAATTTCAATCCGCTCACCATTCGGAACGCTATTGATCCAAGCAGAACCATTCCAGTACTTAAGAGTACCAACGGGTTTAAATCGTAGCCAGTGTCCGACAGTTAACGCACCTTGGGTGGTATCGACATCATAGCCTGGATCATCGGTGGCAAATAAGCCACCAGCTAAATCGCCGAAGTCAGCTTCAAAAATATATTGATTTAAATTCAGCAAACTACCCGTTTTCCATGGCTGTACATCGCCTGCATGTTCCTCCGCTGCATGCGCGGAAAAGGTTACCAATGCAACACTTAGGGCTAATAATTTTGGGCTTAAATAACTTTTTGAAAACATATAGCTACCTCGGATTAATAAAATTGAATGGTTAAATCTGACTTTGTTGCATTTATTCGGATACTCCCTTGATTTCCTCCACCTGCTCCACTTCAAACTGAAAGCTTCCCATATTCCGCATACGTACTTGGTAATAGTGCTGATCAGCACTCATGGTGGGTATGCTTAACTCGCCACTCACAACATCATATTCACTAGCTTGTCCCGATTGCTTCGTTTGCGGTTGCAAGGCTTTCAACCGTAAATGCGTATTGTCTTCCAGTTGCATTTGCACTTGAAAATGCTGGTCTTGGACTTGAACATCCCGAATATCTAAAGTCTTAGTATTGAGATTAAACACCGCAGGCTCATCGACTGCGGAGGCATTGAGGGGACTCACCGGAATATTGCATAATCTTAAGGTACATTTTGCTCTAGCCAGAGTTGCATCCTGACGAGAAATCGCGCCGTCATTGTCCATATCGCGTGTATCTCCTTCCACAAGAGCCACTTCATTTTTTTGCGCCGCTAATAAAATTAACGCAATATCCACCCGATCAATGTCACCATCCAAATCTGCATCACCTTGAGTAAATGAGGTAATAGGTGGCTTAGAGACTGGTAGCGCAGGATCGGACGGATTGACTATCGGTAGCGTGGAGGCTGGCTTACTGACAGTTTTGACTAAGGCAGACAGTGCCGCCGTGAAACTTTCGTTAGACAATCCGGCATTAAACATCACCAAAAAGGGTGCGGAAGGCGTGCTACGCGACCTTGAAAACACTTGCATTTCGACTAGATAGGCGCCATCTGGACCGCCCAGTTGACCTTGCGCATTTTCCAGAAAAAAATTTAAATGGGTATGTAGTGCCCCTTGGTTGCTAGCGACATCAAGCAGTAACTCAGGCGCACCTTGAATCCCAGCGCCAGTAAATTGGGTACTTTTACCCGTACCTTGCGCAGCATCGCTAAAACAGAGCAACTGACCATTGCATTGAGCAGGATTATTGAATACACCTGAACTTAAATCCAGACCACCAAACAACGTGATCCGAGTGGTAGCTGGAGCTGTTTCCCATGCTGAAGCGGTTGTAGACCAATATTTGAGCACTCCTAATGCCCGGTAGCTAATCGGTTCATTGGGTGACAGGGCATTTTGTATAGCTTGGAAGCCAGGATTTTTAGTTTTAAATGCGCCACCCGGAAGGTCCTGAAAGTCTGCCAAAAAAATCGCTTTGCCAGTGCTTGCCTCTATCGGTAAAGATCCTGCGGGAAGGTTTAATCCACTGGTTAGCCCATCCAAATCACAGCCAACGATATTCGGCGTATGACAGAAACCTGCCTGCAGCGCATCCTTTTCACCCCAAACTTCCACATCTAAATGCACCGCTTGCACTGCGGAGCTGACTATAATTACAGTGAGCAATAAGCCCATCTGACTAAACTGACGTACAGTTAATAGCTGGGTCATGGTGCTTGTCCTCTAAAAAGTTGCTCGCAGCCCAAACACAAAACTTCTGCCGGGCTCAGGCGCATAATTGCGTAAAAATGACACGGAACTGCGCATTTCTTCATTTAACAAATTGGACGCTTTAACAAACAGGGAGAATTGCACGGCATCACCTAGCTTTAATTGGTAATCAGCGGTTGCAGTGAGTAAGTCGAATCCTCTGGTAGCGTTTTCATTTAAACCTGCCCGCTCTTGCGCTTCACTCCGGGTATAGCGCAAGGCAGTGTTCCAAACTTCATTTCCAAAGCCAAGTTCCGCCCCATAGCGCAACGGCGGCAAACGGGGTACATCACCGTCACTCAATGTGCCGCGCACATAATCCGAAAATAATTTAAGCGACACATCGCCTTGTTGCAGTTTGGTCAAAATGCTTTTAGCTTCCGCTTCATAACCCATAAAAGTAGCATCGCGTTGGTCGTAAGCATACATTGGCAAACATTCTGCCGCACTCACGCAACGCTGACGAATAACTTCGGTATCCACTTCATACACAAAACCAGTATTACGCTGATAAATAAAATCATCAGTCTGGTTGTAATAGGCATTCGCTCTAAACCCAACAAGGTCGGTTTGCCAGTCAATGCCTAAATCAAGCATATTGACAGTTTCATTTTTAAGCTGCACGTTGCCAATATCAAAACTGCGCGTAGATAAATGCGGCCCCAAGGACAGCAACTCTTGTATATCTGGCGACCGTTTGCTACGATTCAAGGTCAACGTTAGATTCGCTTGCTCCAAAAACGCCCATTTAATAGCGAATGATACCGACTCAGCTTGAAACTTTAAATCGTCTGGCAAAGGTGAAGCGGGTAAGGCGCTACCACGCAGTTTAAGAACGCTCGCACTGGGATTTACCCATGATTGTTCAGTGCGTAAACCTACCTTAAATTCAAATTGATTCAAGGTATAGGCTTGCGTTGTGTAAAACCCTAAGGAATCTTGCTGGGTTTCAGGCACATAAGTTTCCACCCCCAACGCCGAAAAATCGCGGTTAATCCATTGCACGCCGACCGAACCCGTTAAATCTTTTAACGCATGATGGTCGAATTCCAACCGCCCCTCACCGACGTCATTTTTAAATGTGGTAAAAGGCAGACCGCGTTCTAGTTCAACGTGCTGATAATCCACCAAACCATAACGAAAGCCGATGCGTTCAATACCTGGCAAAGGTTCGTACCACTCGCTTTTAAAATCATAACGGGTTTGCTGCATATCCAAACGAATATTTGGGAATAACGCTTGTGGCCCTAAGATATCTTCAAAGCCGCTCAAATCCTTTATCTGCGGTAATATCAACTCCAACCCGCCTTCCAAATGATTGGGGTCTATAGCGTGACTGCCTTTGGGAACACCGTATTGGTTGCCACTATGACTAATCGACAAACCCGCCATGCCTTTATCCCCTAACCATGACAGACCAACAGAACCGCCCAAACTCTCGCTATCGGTATTAGGAATTGTGCCTGCCACATTATTTATGCCTGATAAGCCAAATTGCTGCTCAATATAGGCAGCATCAATTGCTTGCCCAGGAATTTGGGTGTTCCTTCTGCTGCGGAAAAACCCGGCAACATTGACTGCCAACCATTCTTTGCCGATATCCACTTTAAATGCCGAGTTTGTACCTTCACCATTGGTGTCGTAACGACTTTCAAGCGCACCTGCAACCAGCTTTTTAGGCAGATGTTCAGGAATTCGATTATCTTTGACATCCACGATACCGCCGATAGCATTACCGCCATAACGAATAGTTTCTGGCCCTCTTAACACATTGATCTCTTCGGCAAACAGTGGTTCAATCGCTACCGCATGGTCAGGACTTAAAGAAGAGGCGTCATGACTGCCAATTCCACTCTGCAGTAATCGAACTCGTGAGCCCGTTAACCCCCTAACCACAGGCAAACCCACGCCCGGGCCAAAAGAAGCATTACTCACGCCTAACTCTTGCTCCAAGGTTTTGCCTAAGGTGTCACCTTGTTGTAGCTGCAGGGCTTTACCTTTAAGCGTGCTTTGCTGAGGTGCGAGAGGAGCCTCGGCAATTCCTATGACCTCTACTGCTTCCATTTCAATAACTGCGTTATGCTTTTCTGAGGGTGTGGATTTTTTTGCCGGAGATAATGCTGACGATGGTTCGTCGCTGGCTAATGCCTGATTTGTACCAACTAGTAGGATGAGATAACCCACCAGAATATTCATTTGCATTTTTCGCTCTATGGCGTTTTTGATGCTCATTGTTATCGCTATCCAAATCCATTGCCAAAAATCATTACATTAATATATATGTTATAACATATCAATTGTTAATTTAGAATTATTTTCGCTGTCGCCAAATAGCTTGGATGCACAGTAACGAAATCTTCTCGTTTAATTATTAATGCACAGATATAAGGAGCAGTCCATGTAATTGGGTTACACAAAATACAGTTATTAATTGACTTTCCTCGTGCCGAGTTAAAATTAACTAATTTAATATTAGTAACTTACTCTAAAGCCAAGCTCCGCCCCCCGTCCAGCTTCGGGTGCAAAGTTTCGTAAATACGAGGTCGAGTTACGAATATTCTCATCTAGCAGGTTATTCGCTTTAGCAAAGAACATCACATCGGCGCCATGGATATCAAATAGTTGGTATTGGGTACTGAGATTTAGTAAGAGATAACCTGCCGTTGGGGTATCGTTATCCCCCACACGCTGCTGTGCTTCGCCTCGGGTTAAACGGAGATTACTACTCCAATTGCCCTTAGAGTGCTCGAGTTGAAAACCAAAGCGTAGTGGTGGCATACGCGGCACATCACTGCCGTTAACAAACTGCCCTCGGGTAAAATCACTAAATAAGGTCAAGTCCACCATACCCGCAGTATTTTGCATTAAGGGAACAATCAACTTGCTTTCATATCCCATAAAAGTAGCATCCGCCTGACGCGTGGTGACCACTAAAGCATCATCAATAAATTCGCCATTGCGTTGCTGAAAAATATAATTAACTGCCCAATTATGGAACAGATCAATTTGTGCCCGCACTCGGCCTACATTGAACTTGTACCCCACATCCAGATTGTAGGAGGTTTCTTCCCGTAAATTTATATCTCCAATTTCAAAACTTCGTGTAGCATCGTGATAACCATAGGCCAGAAGCTCTTGCACAGTCGGCGCCCTTTCTGAACGGGTAATAGCCAGATTTAAACTATTGTTTTCATTTAGCTTCCACAGACTGGACGCCGAAGCGCTAATCGGCACGAAACTGAGCTCGGGATGCGCCTCGGGACTCAGGAGAGTATCCTCCACCCTCAGCCCAAACTGATTGCTAAACGCTCCCATATTGAAGGATTCCACCGCAAAAACGCCATAACTATTCGTTTGGGTACGCGGAACAATTATTTCATTAGTCGCTTTATCTAGGGCAGAGAAATCACTTGCAAGCGCTTGAAACCCAAGCATCCCGTGTAAGATACCGAAGGGATTGTGGGTCATTTCCAGACGACTTTCATAGGATTGATTACTAAAAAATGCCCCCGGTTCCCCATTCGCAATTTCAGTATGTTGATAGTCGGTATAACCCAATTTCATCCTGAGCGATTCAGCAAATCTAAAGGGGTTGTTGAGTTCACTTTTAAAATCGTACTTGCTTTGTTTGAGGTCAATACGCGTGATTTCATCACCACTTCCATCTGGCGCGATACCATAATTATTTTCCAAACGATTTATAGATATACCCGCAAAGCCAGGATCGCCAATCAATGAAACACCTGCCGATCCACTGATAGCATGTGCAGAAGTATTATTAATATGCCCTCTAGGGTTTTCAATAACGTCTAACGCTGGATCGGTCGCCCGAGCAGCACCCACATCAATCGCTGAACCACCAATATCAAGGTTGTTGCGGTCGCGATAAAAGCCATCCAAATGATAAGCAAGATGCCGTTTACCGCCTTCTATTTTCAACACCGTGGAACTTTCATCAGCCACCGAATCAAAACGCTGTTCAAGGGCGCCACCTAATAATTTTTCCGGAAGCTTACCTGGTATGCGGTTATCGATTACATTCACCACCCCACCTATCGCACCACTGCCATACAGCAAGGTTGCAGGTCCGCGCAGCACTTCAATACGCTCTGCCAGTAACGGCTCGGTACTGGTCGCATGATCTGGACTAATAGCTGAAGCATCGTTACTACCAATGCCATTGTTTAATACACGCACGCGCGGGCCGCTTTGACCACGAATCACTGGGGTCCCTACTCCCGGACCGAAGGATTGGCTACTGATACCCAGTTCATTCTTTAGGGTTTCACCAATGCTATGTCCGGCTTTTAAACGTAACTCATCATGACTCAGTACGGTAACCGGGACAGCAGATTCCGATACTTTATCCTGTAAAGGGGCAGTGACAACCATCTCATCTAATTCAGGAATTTTCTGATCCTCACCATAGACAACAGATGCCATCAAGCTGATATATACAAAACTAAGCGTAGATATTTTATTCATTGAGAGCTTAAACTAAAGTTAATGGTTTCCTAAGCAAAAAGTGATTATTGGCTAAATGTTATAACGTAATAACTACTGATTGTTTGAATTGCTTACAGCTAAAAAATGCGGCTAGTCCGTTTTTAATGAGGCCTGCCCCTCATTCGCTACCGCTAATAACTCATAGCATTTAGCGCATATTCCATGCGCTTCAATGGCTTTTGTATGAGGAACAAAACCCGCTTGAGAAAATTCTTCTGTTAGGCTCGCCATGACTTGCGGGGCTGGGCGCTCCTCCACTTCATTACAATACTTACATATCAACAGCAAAAGTTCATGCTGATGTCCAGAACAACTGCAGCCTATAAAAGCATTAAGACTTTCTACACGATGGATCAAACCCTGTTCGATTAAAAAATCCAGTGCCCGATAAATGGTTGCAGGTTTTGCTGCAGGTTGTAACGGTTTAATACGATCAAGCAAATCATACGCCTTAACCGCCTGATGACTACTCCAAATCAACTCCAAGACTTGATGTCGAATTGTTGTCAACTGCACACCACGCGATACACAGAGTTGTTCGGCAACACCTATTGCCTCGCTCACACATTTTTTATGATCGTGTTCAATAGGATGGAAGGGGATAGGCTCAGCTGTAAGATTCATAAATTAGCGCATGTTTTAGAAATCACAATGTTATATTATAACGTCTGTTGGTCAGCGTCAATATAACCCCCTTTTCTGCGGCTAACTCATTTTAGCGCTGGTAATGATTACGCTAACTGGATGTGAGAAAACCGCCAGACGCTATGGAGATAGAGGGGTTGCGTTTAGCAAAGTAAACACATAATTACCTATATGTTTTAAATTCGCTTGATAGCGTTGCCCAGCCACAGTCACTTCCGGTATGTGTAAAACGCCAGCGACGGCATCATATTGTGCAGGTGAGGTAAAACGAAGTGCCGTTGCTTGCGCTGAAGTCAGACTCAATTGATTATTTTGCAATTTTAAAAATGCCTCATAATGCTGTCCTTCAACAAGCACATCTTGTAAATGCAACACCCCAGCGGAACCATCAAATAGCGTACTCACTTGGCTACTCTGTCCTTGTGTTGCACCTTGATGCAAGGTAATAGTTGCACGCGGTTGACTGAGTCGACCTTTATCATCTTGGGCATAAAAAGTGATGAAATAATCGCCGTTGACATCAAAATGCTCATATTCCCCGGCGCAGGTCAGCATTTGCTCCGCATCCGCCTTACCACAGGGCAATAATACTTTAGGTAAGTCTGTAATTGGCTGCGTTACATCCGTGTAGTTCACATCTGGACGACCAATTAACGCAAAAGCCTGATTGTTTTGTAATGCCGACAAACTTTGAACTTTGACTTTTAATGTAGCACGGGTTTGACCATTGAGCGATCCACTGCTGGTAATTGCTGTCACACTCGGTTCGTCCGCGGCCAACTTTTGGCACTTACCCAAACAGTAATCTCCCAATGCAACGTAATCTTGCTCATCAAACACATTGTCGCCATTGGCTTCCATCTGTGCATATTGTTTTTGCTGTTGTTTATTCACCAGCACAGTTTGCGCACCGATACCTTGCTGCGCAAGCTTAAACGCACTTTGTAAATTATCTCCCGTATGCACACTATTCCAAAAATAATAGGAAAATGCGATTAATCCTTGGTTACTGATAACGGCAGGCTGCTCTTTACTCGCACTACTGATCAGAATATGTTTGGGATTAGCTAAGCTGCTAAAAAAGCTACCTGATTGACAAGCTTCAATGACTATGGTGATCTTCCCAGGGACTTGTTTATCCAGTACGCCTAACCATGTGGCTAATTGTTCACGCGTCAGAATTTCGCGTTCATTAATTTTAAATTTACCATCGCCACCATGATCACCTAGAAAAATGAGCACATCATTCGCATCTTTAGCCCATTCAGTAATCGCCGAGCCAAGCGAATTAAGCGTGGCGTTTTCTATATCATCGTTCTGACCATTGCCGTCCAGATCATTCAGCGTCGTACCCGAGCTTAAATACTTGACCGCATCTTTATTAAAGCCTTGGGCTCGCAACGCAAAATAGGCATTATTCGTCAACAGCTGGGTGGAATCCCACAGATTATTGGTATAGGTTTCTGTGGATGGCCCACCACCAGCTAACAAGATCGCCTTAAAGGTGCTTCGCGCTAACGTTTTACGCGTCATGACCTGGATACGGTTATTGGCAAACTCTCCCACCACAAAGGTATTTTCATCTAACAATGCAATGGTAAAGGGCAAACCAAATTGCCCTGCTTGCGTCCCCGCAGAGCCAATACGCTCAATAAAGGTGCCATCACGTTTAAAAACTTGCACCCCATTATTCAGGGCATCGCTGACAAAAAGCAGGCCCGCGGGCGATATACTGAGACCCGATGGCACCAAAAACTGCCCTTCTTTATTACCTAACGAGCCTATTTTTCGAAGGAATTTACCTTGAGAATCGAACACTTGCACCCGAGAATTTTGCTGATCGGCGACATACACCAAACCTTCGCTATCGACGACGATACCATTTGGACTTTGAAATTGCCCGACTGCAGAACCCTCTGATCCCCAACCCGTCAGCCATAACCCATCTTTAGAAAAGACATCGACCCGATGCGCTCCACGATCAGTCATATATACCAATCCATCGGCAGTGACCGCTAAATTTGCAGCTAAAATATTTTTCTGCGTACTCGCATCCACAACCTTCCATTCCTTGAGAAATTGCCCAGTGCTATTAAAGATTTGCACGCGATTATTGCCAGCGTCTGCGACATACACCAAGCCCTGAGCATCGAGTACCACATGACTGGGTGAATTAAATTGCCCAGGCCCCGTGCCCTGCTGCCCCCATACGCGCAAAAGTTTCCCAGATTTAGAGAACACCTGAATCCGATGATTACCAATATCTGCGGCATAAACCTCTCCCTGTGGCGAAGCCGTAATAAATACCCCAGCAAACTCACCCAACTTACTGCCCTGACTTTGCCAACCACCTAGATAAGTACCATCAAAATCAAAGCGCTGAATACGATGATTATCCCCATCTGCAACATATAAAATATGAGTGCTACTATCTGCCAGTAGTCCCGCGGGATACCTAAAATTAGCACCTAAAATGCCTAGTTCACCCCACTTACGCACCCAGTTTCCTTGGCGGTCAAAAACTTGAATCCGATTATTATCCGCTTCCGAAACATACACAAAGCCATCATCATCGATAGCAATACCCTGCGGTCTGGCAAACTGACCGTCACCCGTTCCAGCTTTACCAAAACGGCGTAACAAATTACCTTGTTTACTCAACACCCAAACTTGGTTTAACAGTTCGTCGGTAATAAATAGTTCACCTGCCGAATTGACTGCGATGTTGAGGGGTTTCGACAAACTTCCCGGCTCAATACCAGGAAATACAATGGATCGTAAATAACCACCTTTACTATCATAGATCTGGATCCGCTTGTTACCGCTATCGACCACATACACTGAACCTTGTTTATCTACAGCAATACCTAATGGCGAACTCAATAAGCTTGAACTGATACCAGAATTACCCCATTGCCGAATAAATTGCCCTTCACGTGTGAAAGCCTGAATACGATTATTGCCAGAGTCAGCGACTAACACCTCCCCTTGTGGCGTTACAGCAATACCCCAGGGGATTCGAAATTGGCCTTCACCTTCGCCAAATCCTCCCCAAGTACGCAATAATTCCCCAAATTCATTCAGCACTTTAACTTGCGAACTACCAGAATTAATAATGTAGATAATGCCTTGATTATCACGAGCTATCGCTGTGGGTAAATTAAAGAAGCCACCACTTTGGGTACGTGCTGGCCAAATAGCGTCCGATTGAAATGGACTTGACGAGGTTGCTGCAGGCGTCGTGACAGGTGTTGCTTTCTTACTCCCCACGAGTGGATACTTTTTGCTGCCAGCATCTTGCCCAGCGGCATCCGCCGCTGTCGCCGAGCCAAAATATCCCTGTAAGCTATTAGCGCCAGTTAGCTTAAATATATAAGCAACGTATTTTGAAGTTCCAGCATAAGCGCATAGATATTCAGTGTCTAAGTAACTTAACTCCGGCAAATACAAACATACAGTCAATCGTCCCGCTGCATTACCTTCTTCATAAGTTAGTCCAGAGAGCACTACTCCGTATTCTGTATCATTGATTATGTTAGTCAGATCCATGGTATCGGTATGGGGACTGTCTGTGGTGTAACTTAACGTCCAAATTCCCTTTAACCCTTCGAGCTTGGCTGGGTCTTGCGTGATTTTCGGATGTATCACCTGTTGTTGATTTGACAACGCCAGTCCATTGCGTATTGCATCTAATAATGCCGTGTTTTCCGCAAAATTTTCCATAGGCAACACGATGTCCACCGCAAATACCGCACTGTTTGAGGTCAGTAAAACCCAAGCCAAGATTAATAAGCGTGCAACAAATAATGTTCTGATCATACGTAAATCCTCAATTTAGCGATACTCCACAGCCAAACTAAACAGTCGATGAATGAAGCGCTTGAAATTCTAATAACTTCAGCCAATCACTTTATCTGAACTTCAGGTGAAATGCCACCTCGACTGTAAGCCAGATGCACTAGAGCTAACTCTGTCTATGCGGGGATTTTAAATGACTTGTGCAAAGAAGTAAGTGACCTAAATCACAAAAACTAAAATTTTTAAAGCCAACGGTGGAATAGCAGCAATTGGACATGGTGCCGAAATACCACCTATACACTGCAACTGGCGGTAGGTGAAGACAGTTGAAAACTAGCTAAACGATCACGCTTTAGTAGCTTTTGACCACATAAACGCTAAAGTTTGAGTTAGAAAAGCATGAGGATAAAGGGCAAATGTGGAAAGAAATATCTCAAGCATTTCTTTCCATAGGATTCGTAGCTGAGTTAGCGTAAGACTTACTTATCCAAACCCAAGAAGTCCCAAGTATCATAGACAAAACTGCCCCCCTGTTCTTGCAGGTTCAGGCCCTTGGCGTAATTGACGTCATACACCCGCTGGGCATCTGCCGCTAAATTTTTCATCCCAAGAGCAGTATAGGCTTCTTGCATGACTTGCAAGGCCAACGGCACGGCTGGAGTTTTTTGATATTCTTGTAACACATAGTTTGCACGACTGATTGCTGCAACATAGGCTTTACGCTTTAAGTTATAGCGGGCAATGTGAATTTCATGCATGCCTAAATTATTACGTAACGCGATAATACGTTGATTTGCGTCAGCAACATATTTACTGCGGGGGTAACGACGAATTAATTCTTGGAAAATATTCAGCGATTCTTTGGCATTACTGGTATCGCGCTGAGAGCTGTCCGTAGGCAGATAGCGATCAATAAAGCCAAAACCCCGATTATAATTCACCAAGCCTTTAAGATAATAGGCATAATCCACATTCGGATTGCGCGGATTGATTTTAATAAAGCGATCTGCAGCCGCAATTGAAGATTCCGCATCGCCATTTTTATGATAGGCATAAGCAATATCAAGCTGCGTCTGAATGGAATAATCCCCAAAGGGAAAACGCGATTCTAAAGCTTCATAGATTTTAATGGC
The DNA here is from genome assembly GCA_005779525.1 of Methylococcaceae bacterium. GTDB lineage: Bacteria > Pseudomonadota > Gammaproteobacteria > Methylococcales > Methylomonadaceae > SXIZ01. The sequence continues at coordinate 3,592 of SXIZ01000043.1, read as the reverse complement.
TTTATCGTAATTTCCACCATTCATAGCTTCTTTAGCTTGGCGATGAAATTCCGCCTCACTCCACCCCGCATAATCATCTTTGCTAGAATCAGAGTCTGAAGAAAACAGATTGCTAATGGTTTCGCAACCTGGCAAAAACAGCGCAAAGGTAGCAATGAATAAAATTTTTACTAAAAGTAATCGCATAGAATTGACGACACGTTGTAATATTAGAGGTTTTTTTAAGCTAAAAAAGAGTATCGATTGTAGCCATGGGTTTGCTTAATTTCTATCCAGACCACTACACTATGCGAGTATAACTTAACCTGAGGTTAATCAGAAGAACTTGTTATGACCAAATTAATAGAAACAGTACCCGACGAACTAGCTGGAATGCGTGTCGATCAGGTCTTGGCAGAAATGTTTGCCGAGTATTCACGCAGTAAATTGCAAAGCTGGATCAAATCTGGACGGGTATTGGTTAATGGCGAAGCCATCAGACCGAAAGAGCGTTTGGAAGGTGGTGAAAGTATTGAAATTGATGCTGAACCCGAAGTGGTGATTCACTGTGAAGCAGAAAACATCCCCTTAGATATTGTCTATGAAGATGATGCCATATTGATTATCAATAAGCCTGCGGGCCTTGTTGTGCACCCCGGCGTGGGCAACTGGCAAGGAACCTTGCAAAATGCGTTATTAAATCACCAACCTAATTTAGCGACTCTGCCGCGCGCAGGCATAGTGCACCGTATCGATAAAGACACCAGCGGCTTGTTGATGATTGCCAAAACTTTAGCCGCCCACAATAGCTTGATTGAGCAACTACAAGACCGCAGCATTCACCGCGAATATACTGCCGTGACCAAAGGACGTATGATTTCCGGCGGCACCATCGACGAGCCTATAGGCCGCCATCCGACAGAACGCAAAATGTTTGCGGTGCGCGAATCCGGTAAAGAAGCGGTGACGCATTATCGGGTATTGGAACGTTTTACCCGACACACCTTAATCCAAGTCAAATTGGAAACCGGACGCACGCATCAAATCCGTGTGCATATGGCGCATGTGCGTTTTCCTTTAGTGGGTGACCCAATGTACGGTGGTCGTTTTCAAATGCCCGCAGATTGCAGCGAAGGTTTAAAAGAAGCCTTGAAAACCTTTAAACGCCAAGCCTTACATGCGGGCAAACTCGGTCTGGAACATCCACTCGACCATGAATATTACGAATGGGAACAACCCTTACCCGAAGATATGCTCAACCTGATTAACGCCTTACGCGCCAATGATGTCGATAAACTGGCTTGAACCCGATTGGCCCGCCCCCAACAATATTCGGGCACTGACGACTTTACGTACAGGTGGAGTTAGCTTGCCGCCGTTTGCGAGCTTAAATCCTGCCTCCCATGTGGGTGACAACCCCGAAAACGTTGAGCGTAACCGAAAAATACTGCGCACCGAGCTTGAATTACCCCATGATCCTATTTGGTTAAATCAAGTGCATGGAACTGCCATTGTGCAAGCAAATCAGGTTAATGGCGTGCCAACAGCCGATGCCAGCTGGACAACACAAGCAAACGTAGTGTGCACGGTCATGACCGCTGATTGCCTACCCGTATTATATTGCTCCACCGATGGTGCATTGGTCGCCGCGGCGCATGCGGGCTGGCGCGGTCTGCTAGCGGGTATTTTGACTAGCACCTATTTGGCAATGCAAAAATCGGAGGTGCTGGTCTGGTTAGGCCCTGCTATAGGCCCACAGGTATTTGAAGTCGGACCGGAAGTTCGCGAAGCTTTTATCGCTAAAAATCCTGAATTTGGTACAGCATTTGTCGTGCAGGACGCCCAGCATTATTTAGCCGATATTTATCAGTTAGCACGCATCGAGCTTGCCGCCTTAGGGATCAAAAACATTTATGGAGGCGACTTTTGCACTTACACGGATGCGCAACGCTTTTTTTCATATCGCCGCGACCAGCAAACTGGGCGCATGGCAACGCTAATTTGGAAAACTTAATGCAACTTCCGTTACTGCTTCTCATTATTGTGTTTACAGCGGTGGGTGGAATTTTAAGCGTACTCGCCGCCTCGCTATTTCTCTGGCTACCGGAACAACAGCGCAGCAAAGTCCTTCCACACGGCATTAGCTTTGCCATTGGGGCTTTGCTGGCGGTAGCGTTTTGGGGCTTGATTCCGCATGCCTTCGAAACCGCACCACCCGGACAAATTCAAAACTTATCCGCCACTATCATGGTTGGCTTATTGCTATTTTTTATTCTGGAAAAATTGTTAATCTGGCGCCACTGTCACTCTGGGAGTTGCGAAGCTCATGGAGATGACCATACGCATGATCATAGCCATGCCCATAGTCATAATCACCCGCAAAGCGCCGGGACGTTAATCATCTTAGGCGATGCCATTCATAATTTTGTGGATGGTGTACTCATTGCAGCCGCATTCTTAACCGATGTGCAGTTAGGCATCGTCACCAGCTTAGCCGTGGCTACGCACGAAATTCCACAAGAAGTGGGGGATTTTGCCATTTTGCTGGAGAGTGGTTACTCTAGGGCAAAAGCACTGTTGTATAACGTTTTAGCTAGCTGTACTACGGTGATTGGTGGGGTATTGGCCTATTTCAGTCTAGAAGATTTGCAGTTGACCTTACCCTATTTTCTGGCGTTGGCCGCCTCTAGCTTTATTTATATTGCCGTGGCCGATTTGATTCCATCGCTGCATAAAAAAACCGATATCAAAACCTCGCTACAGCAAATCACCCTGATTATAGCGGGGGTGTTATTGATTTGTTTTATGCATAATTTTGCCCATGGACTCAGCTAAATTTTTATACCTGCGTTTGCATATTACTGGACGCCGACTTGAATTCCCCGCATTCCTGCCCCATCTCTACAGTAATTAAGCAGTCCCGCTTAAGTTATCGGATGTTGTAAGCAGCAAATCGAGTACCAAGCTGTTGGTTCTCCATTTGCTGCACAGCGCTGCGTAACTCATAATCCAAATTCCTGTAGGAGCATAACCTTATGCGCATGGACAAATTAACCAGCAAATTTCAACTCGCCCTCAGCGATGCGCAAAGCATGGCTCTAGGTGCGGACCATCAATTTATCGAACCCGTACATATTTTACTGGCCTTATTGCAGCAAGAAGGTAGCAGCATAGAGCCCTTACTCAAGCAAAGCGGTGCCAATATTGCGGTTTTAAAAGCAGAGTTACAGGCCAACTTAAAACGTTTGGCCACCGTTTCAGGTGCGGGCGGGGATGTACAAATCTCGAATGAACTCTCTAAACTCCTTAACCTCACAGACAAGCTTGCGCAACAACGTAAAGATGACTATATCTCCAGTGAGTTGTTCTTACTGGCGCTATGTAACAGCCCAGGCAGCTTAAGCGATTGTTTTAAAAAAGCAGGCATCCATGCTAAAGCAGTAGAAAAAGCTATCGAACAGGTTCGCGGCGGTCAAAATATCAATGACCCCAATGCCGAAGATCAACGCCGCGCCTTAAAAAAATACACTATCAACCTCACTGAACGCGCCGAAAAAGGCAAGCTGGACCCGGTCATCGGGCGTGACGACGAAATTCGGCGCACCATTCAGGT
>SXIZ01000042.1 GCA_005779525.1 Methylococcaceae bacterium | reverse complement strand
GTAGGTTATCAGCCAACATTAGCGGAAGAGATGGGGGTATTACAAGAGCGTATTACTTCTACTAAAACGGGTTCAATTACCTCTATTCAAGCGGTCTATGTACCTGCGGACGATTTAACCGATCCATCGCCTGCTACAACGTTCGCGCATTTAGATGCAACGGTGGTTTTGTCGCGTCAAATTGCTGAATTGGGTATCTATCCTGCTATTGATCCATTAGATTCTACGAGTCGTCAGCTAGATCCTTTAGTGATTGGTCAAGAACATTACGATGTGGCACGTAGTGTACAAGGTATATTGCAGCGTTATAAAGAATTGCGCGATATTATCGCGATCTTGGGGATGGATGAATTATCAGAAGAAGATAAATTAACCGTAACCCGTGCGCGTAAAGTACAACGTTTCTTATCACAGCCTTTCTTTGTTGCTGAAGTATTTACAGGTTCTCCAGGTAAATATGTATCTTTGAAAGATACTATTGCTGGTTTCAAAGGCATTATCGATGGTGAATATGACAATATTCCTGAGCAGGCATTTTATATGGTCGGTACCATTGACGAAGCATTAGAAAAAGCTGCGAAGTTAAAAGCTTAATTATCTTAGGTTGCAGATATGACAATGACAGTACATGTAGACATTGTGAGTGTGGAAGGACAATTGTTTTCAGGATTAGCTGAAATGTTGTTTGCACCTGCAGAATTAGGCGAAGTGGGTATTGCTCCACGCCATGCTCCCTTTATAACGAAGTTGAATCCTGGTGAAGTGCGCGTCAAAGTCAGTGGAACTGAGAGTCATCCATTCTATGTTTCCGGTGGAATTTTAGAAGTTCAACCGCATAAAGTGACCGTATTGGCCGACACGGCAATTCGTGCGAAAGATATTGATGAATCTGCGGCACTGGAAGCTAAAATGCGTGCTGAAGAAGCATTAAAAGATAAATCTAATCAAATGGATTATGCGACTGCGCAAGCACAATTAACTGCGGCGATTATGCAATTACGCACCTTGGAAAGACTCAGGAAACGTGGCGGTTAAGCTAGCTTAAACAATCTAAAATAAGGCCCAGTCGCTTTAAGCAACTGGGCTTTTTTTTTAACTGCTAAAATGACAGTCAAGTTTAGATCTGCAATAATATGAATTGAAAGATAATTTACGAATGCTTAACTCGATATCTAAGGGGTAGTGTCTGGTTAGCTCTATTTCAATCATACGTTTTATGTGCCGTTGTGCAAGTTAGATTTAGATCAGTATTATTCGCAGCATAATAAAACAAATTCAAATACACGCTTGGCGTGATAAAAATATTCGTGTTAAAAGACGGATAAATAAATCAGATAAACGGATAAATCGCGTGGGTAGTTGGTGTTTTTCCGTAAACGTTCGTTAAAACCTTTAAGATTAATAAACTCACTATGAAGATATCGACAATTATTTTAGCAGCTGGTAAAGGAACCCGAATGCGTTCGGAGAAGCCTAAAGTACTGCATGCGATAGCTAACAAGCCTATGTTAAAGCATGTATATGCGATGAGTAAGCAGATCGAAGACAATACTATCAATATTATCTATGGTCATGGTGGGGAGCAATTACAATCTGCCTGCGCTGAGCTCGATGCCAACTGGGTAGAGCAAGCACAACAACTCGGTACCGGGCATGCAGTGCAGCAAGTCATTCCATTTATTGGCGATCAGGATATCGTGCTGATATTGTATGCTGATGTGCCACTTCTGAAATTAGCTACCGTGTTACGTTTGTTGGAATTAGTCAATGAAAAAGCCTTAGCATTATTAACGGTCAATCTGAATGACCCCAGCGGTTATGGGCGTATTGTCCGCAATGAGCACGCCCAAGTGCAAAAAATTGTGGAGGAGAAAGACGCGACTCTCCATGAAAAGTTAATTCAGGAAGTCAATACAGGGATTTTGGCTGTTCCAGGGGGGCCTTTAAAGCGATGGCTAAATGCGTTAGATAACAATAATGCTCAAGGTGAGTACTACTTAACCGATATTATTGCTATGGCGGTGGCAGAAGGAGTGCACATTGTAACGACGCAGCCGGAGGATGAGGCAGAAGTGATGGGGGTGAATAATCGCATGCAGCTTAACTACCTCGAACGTGTGTACCAAGCTCGGCAAGCAGAATATTTTATGTCTCAGGGCGTGACTTTGATCGACGCTAAGCGCTTTGATGTGCGCGGCGACATCGAACTATTGGGTCAAGATATTGAAATCGACATTAATGTGATTCTAGAAGGGCGTATTCACATTGGAAATAATGTGCGTATTGGTGCTAACTGTATCATTAAGAATGCGGTGATTGCGGATGACGTTGAAATCCTACCTCATTGTGTTATTGAAAATGCCACTATAGGTCGAGGATCGCGAATTGGCCCATTTGCACGTTTACGCCCAGATACCGAATTGGCAGATAATGTGCACATTGGAAATTTTGTAGAAATCAAGAAATCCACTATTGCAACGGGCAGTAAAGTGAATCATTTGAGTTATATCGGTGATACGACGATGGGAAGCCGCGTGAATGTCGGTGCGGGTACGATTACGTGTAATTACGATGGTGTCAATAAATTCAAAACCATCATTAAAGACGGAGTGTTCATCGGCTCTAATAGCCAGCTCGTCGCACCCGTGACCCTTGCTGAAAATGCAACGATTGGTGCAGGCTCAACGATCACCAAGGATACCCCTGCGAATCAGTTAACGTTAGCAAGAAGTAAGCAAGTCAGTCTCGCAAATTGGCAAAGACCTGTTAAAAAGGAAATTAAATAATGTGTGGCATCGTTGGCGCAATTGCGCAAAGAAATGTAGTACCTATTCTGATTGAAGGTTTAAAGCGCTTAGAATATCGAGGATACGATTCTGCGGGGCTTGCGGTGATAGACAACAATCAACTTAGCAGACGACGTGCCTTAGGCAAAGTGGCTGGGTTAGAAGCATTATGTCTCGCTGAGCCTGTGCAAGGGTTGATCGGCATTGCCCATACGCGCTGGGCAACGCATGGCAAGCCGAGCACCGAAAATGCGCACCCGCATTTTTGTCGCGAGCAAGTGGCGGTGGTGCATAATGGAATTATCGAAAATCATATGCTGCTGCGCGAACAACAGCGTCAGGCGGGCTATACATTCGCATCAGAAACGGATACTGAAGTGATCGTCAATCAGATTCATGCCGAACTCGATCATAGCCCAGACTTGATAACTGCCGTCCAGCGGACCCTAGCTCATCTGGAAGGGGCATATGCACTAGGCGTCATCTCACAACAGTTCCCGAATCGCTTAATTGCCTGTCGTAAAGGGAGCCCTTTAGTGATTGGCGTAGGAATTGGTGAATGGTTTATTGCGTCGGATGTGGCGGCATTATTGCCAGTCACGCAACGTTTTATCTTCTTACAAGAAGGTGATGTCGCAGAACTGTGCTTAGAAAAAGTGACTATCTATGCCCACGATGGACAGATTGTTGAGCGCCCAATAGTCGTTAGTCAATTAACGGCAAATGCCGTAGATAAAGGTAATTATCGGCACTATATGCAGAAGGAAATGTTTGAACAGCCTTACGCGATTGCTGAAACTCTTGAAGGACGATTTATAAACCAACGCTTGCAAGACAGTGCTTTTGGGCATAATGCGGCAGAAGTTTTCGATCAAATCAGCGCTGTGCAAATATTAGCGTGTGGCACCAGTTATCACGCAGGCTTAGTGGCTAAATATTGGTTTGAAAAATTGGCCAGAGTACCCTGTCAAATTGAAGTCGCAAGTGAGTTTCGTTATCGTAATCCGGTGTTGGCTGACAATGTGTTAATCGTAACCATCTCACAATCTGGAGAAACTGCCGATACTTTGGCGGCATTATTAGAAGCCAAACGTTTGGGTGCTAAATATGCGTTGGCCGTCTGTAATGTGCCAGAAAGCTCTCTAGTGCGAGAATCGGATTTAGTGTTAATGACCCGTGCAGGTCCTGAAATTGGTGTAGCGTCGACCAAAGCTTTTACCACTCAATTAACAGCCCTAATGTTGCTGGTTTTGGCAATTGGACGGAGATTTCAATTGTCGTCGGAGATGGAAGCAAAAATCACTGCCGAGTTATTTAATTTACCCGCTAGAATTGAAGCCGTTTTACAGTTAGACGATGAAATCAAAGCGCATGCTGAGTACTTTGCAGAAAAGCAACATGCATTATTTTTAGGGCGAGGAACGCATTACCCCATAGCAATGGAAGGGGCGCTCAAGCTTAAAGAAATTTCATATATTCATGCTGAGGCTTATCCTGCGGGCGAATTAAAACATGGGCCTTTAGCATTAATCGACGCCGATATGCCCGTGGTAGTGGTCGCGCCCAATAATAGTTTATTGGAGAAATTACAATCCAATATGCAAGAAGTCAGTGCTCGTGGCGGACAATTAATTGTTTTCATGGAAGAAAGTGTATCAGCCGAAGCACACGAAGGTATCCAAATCATTAAAATTCCGGCGGTAACGAATGAGATTTCGCCGATTATTTTTACGGTACCGCTACAATTATTGTCTTATCATGTCGCAGTGTTGAAGGGTACCGATGTGGATCAGCCGCGCAACTTAGCGAAATCGGTCACCGTAGAATAAGGAGTTTGAACGATGGCAAAACTTTCTCTACAAGAGCAACTACTACAAGCTGGTCTGGTCAGCAGTGCCAAAGCTAAAAGCATAAAAACTGAAAAGCATAAAGCGCAAAAACAACAGCAAAAAAATAAAGTTGTCACTGTTGATACTGCAAAGTTATCTGCACAGCAAGCCTTAGAGCTGAAAGCACAAAAGGATCGTGAACTTAATCAACAGCTTAAGGAGCAGGCAGAACGTAAAGCTTTAATAGCACAAGTCAGGCAACTGATAGAGCCCAAGGTAATTAATCCAGACAATCAGGAAATTGCCTATCATTTTACTGATGAGCAGCGGGTAAAAACGGTGTATGTGGATGAAGAATCTCGTCTGCAATTAAGTACAGGCCGCTTAGCGATCACAAAGCTGGGTAAACGTTATGTGTTAGTTTCGGTGGACACGGCTAATAAAATTCAGGAACGGGCGCCAAATTATTTTGTCTGGCTGAATGTTGCTACTGATGCTACAGAAAGCAATGATCCCTATGCAGCTTACGCAGTGCC
>SXIZ01000041.1 GCA_005779525.1 Methylococcaceae bacterium | reverse complement strand
TAGTGACTAGCTTTCAGTGATAAGGTCGCATCATTACTCATCGCACCCGTAATGATATTGGCACTCACGGTAATATCTCCCGCACCACTTGCGCCAGCGCCAATACCTGTATTGTTAGCGGTATCTAAGCTAACACTCGTACCGTTATTTAAACTATTCACTATGCTGGTAGCAGCAGTACTATCCACGGTGTAATTAAAGGGGTCTATAAGCCACAGACCGCCCTGGCCTTGAGGTGCACCAGCGTTGATGCTTACCCCAGCAAAATTAACCTGATGTCCAGAAGTTTCAATTTGCCCGCCATGACCACCTAATGCCCCCCCCCGTTGCTAGAATGCTTCCCTGGGCCGAGGTCAAGCCAGCCATATGATGCAGATCACTCCAGAGCACGACGGTACCTCCGTTACCCAGTTCAGTCGCATTGGCATAAATGCTTGCCCCAGCTGCAAAATCCACGCGAATTGCTTGCGCTAGATCGCCTCCTCCTTGCCATCCACCTCCCAGCGCGACTTGCCCCCCTCCCAATGCGCCGCTAGTGTCCAATAGTGCGTGATCCTGGATCTGCAAGTACGTTCCGGTCACCGTAATCTCACCGCCCGTGCCACGTCGACTATTGACGCGCACTTGCGTGTTCGGCAGTAGCACAACATCGGGTTGCTCTGGCCGAGGTAGCGGCCCATGGGGTAATTTACCACTTACAGTAACGCTACCGCCCTGGGTGTCACCCACTGCCGTTAACCGTGCTGCTTGCAAAATCGTCTTCGGTGAGGCGATTTCAATGTGACCGCCCTTACCCCCAAATGCGATCTGGCTGCTTACCAAGGAAGTTGCTGTGCTATCGGCGTTCACCTCACCTGCTAAATCAACGCTCTCTGCAGCAACTATACCGATGTTTCCGCCATTACCACCCTGGACCGAAATTCGTCCACTTTCGGTTTGGGTTAATTGTTGCGCATTGATTTTAATCGCGCCACCCGGATGCTTTGCAGCAGTTTCATTACTGTGAGTTTGCAAGCTGTTTGACGGCAACTTACCGACGCTCGCGGCCAGAATATTTACTTGCTGCTCTGCTTGCTGCTCGATTTTAGGCTCGGCACTGGCGCTAATCTCGCCTTGGTTAGTTACATTTGGCGCTTGGATGCTGATTTCACCCGCACTGCTACCTTCAGTGTCTGCATCTGCGGAAATCGTGCCACTATTATTGACGCTATCACTTGCTTCAAGCACTATCTTACCCGCGACCTTATTCATTCCCGTCGCTTCAAGATGTCCTTCATTATTGACCACCCCCCCCTTGCAGAGCATCTGCCGCTTTGGCAGATAAAATAATCAGTCCGCCGGGTGCCAAAACTGCACCTTTATTTTCAATTAAGGCTTTAATTTGACTGGGCGTAACTTCGATTGCACTCAGATGTTGCTGGTTCTCAAACTGTAATTTTATGGCTTCACCTGAAGCCAGCGCGATAGTTCCCATTTGGGCAATTATCACGCCTTGATTGCGAACTTCCGGTGCGAGTAATGCGATATAGCCACCTAAGGCTGCACGAATATTTCCCTCATTGATAATTTTTCCTTGCGCATCATTACGTTGAAACTGAAATTGCCCGGCTTTAAAATCTGCATCGCTCAGGCTATGGGTAGTAGCTACCAAGCCTGCGACATCTACATTGGCACTTTTGCCAAAATAAATACCGTTGGGATTAACCAGAAAAACCTGGCCATTGGCAGTGAGTTTTCCCAAAATTTCCGAAGGTTGGCTGTTGAGCACGCGATTTAAGGTGACCGCTTGACTATCGGGTTGCTTAAATTCCACACTCGCAGCTTCACCCACATCAAAACTTTGCCAATTGATTATTCCTTGCTGGGATTGTTGCTGAACATCTAAATGCGCACCTTGCTGTTGGATATGAATTTCACCTGCGCCAATTTGCGCCCCCTCGGGTAATTGCTCTGGTGCTGGCTCGGCATAAATCCGCGGCACACCGCCACTTAAACTTGCGCAGATTAAGCAAGTCGCTGTGGCGATAGTTTTCGGCTTACTCTTCACAGGGTTGTATCGAGTCCGTTTGACCAACGGACTGAGGGTCCATTGACCGAGAGAAATGTGGATAGTTTTTATATATTTCAATAAGCTCTTATTCATTGCAAAATACCGCTAACTCCAGCGTAAGAAATCAGCACAACCTTTTTGATCAATCCAATTATTTTTTAAACTAATCACCTAGAAAATTATCCTGCCTGTTGCTCAGAGGTCTTTTCTACCTCGCAAAGCACACTGAGTACTCATAAACTTAACCCCACCGTAAACCAAAATCGGTGTTTATCCAGAGAACCATCTTGATCTGTACCTGTGGTGCTGGGATTCGGGTTGGTCCCAAGACGATGCGCCCAGGTCAATTTCATCTCTAACGCAAAATCAGTGGTATACGCTATTGCAGCTCCGGCACCTTGCAGAACATAGTCATTGACTTTCGCCGCCCCCTTGAATCGATTATGGGTATTTAGGGTGATATGCCCGAAATCGTAAAACCCAGTTAGATTGACTTTTCCGAGTAACTGCTGCCGAAGCTCAAGCGTTAACAATTGACCCTCGCTACCACCAGCTTCGTTTGCCGGATAAGCTCTAACCCCACCTGCGCCCCCGAGGTAAAATTTTTCGGCACCATCAAGGTTTTTACTGGCTAATTGACCGCTGAAACTTATATAGAACTGGCTATCGCGCGTAATATGCTGTTGTCGAGTTAGGCTATACCGAAACTTGGTAAACCAAGCCTCAGTTTGGGTGGTGTCGGCGATGCTGCTGCGATTTGGCGAGCCGTTTAAATCCACATAGCCCTCGGTGAGACTTAAACTTCCTGTACTTGCTCCCCCTCCCCAAAAATCATCAAATAGATTACCGAACACATTGAGCGATCCGTTACTGATTTGATATTGACTAACCCTGGCGGCGTTAAATTGGTTGTCATAACGTTTATGATTAAATTCCAAAGCAAAAAACAGATTTTTTAAGCGGCTACGCAGCCACGGATAGTTCACATCTAAGCTGAATAAAAACGCCTCGCCTTGCGAATTGGATTGTGCAAATTCCGCACTCACCAACTGATAGGCCAAGTAACTCATGCTCGAACCCAAACGCCATCCGGCCAACCCCAAGGGTAAGGTGTAGTTCACCCGAGCGTAATCGCTACCTTCACTGTGAATCAGGCTAGCCGTCAACAGATCACCAATTTTACTGGGGCTGTTGACTTTAAATTCGGGCATAAAGCGAAGTGCACCCGTTGCGCGCGAACCACTGTTATCCCCACTGAGTTTGCTTTGTAATACTGGCTGGTCGGTAAGCTGCAAGCGTAAATCGGTTTCCCCGGCATGCTGTCCTTTGCTCAGTCGACTCACAGCGGCAATACCAGGCAAATCATTCAGCAGTAACACTCCCCGATCAAGAGCATCGCTATTGAGGTATGTTCCTGGAGATTGTGCTGCAGCAATCATGCCTATCGCTCGGGTAGTTAATAAGCGTTGGCTAGCATTATCTTCAGGAATTACTCGTCCCAAAATGGCTTCGGTGACATGAATAATCACAATGCCTTGGGTAATATCTTGTTGCGGTAAATAAGCTTTTATAATCCAACCAGCTTTACGATAAGTTTCAGCGACTTGCCTTGTCACCGCTTGTAATTGTTCAAAATTTAAGTTCTGCTGAAGATAGGGTGTGACAACCGCGTTAAGCTGACTCTCGCTCAGCAAGGTATTACCTTCAAACTTGAATGCTTTTACCCAAACAGCTTGTCCCCCGGTTGATTTTAGATTTTTGAGTTCTGGCTGAGGGTCTGCTTCGGTTTTTTCCGGTAAACTCAGACCACGTTCCTTTTCGATTTGTTGGAGTAAAAACGCCCCGTCGGGCACCAACTCTTCTGCCATACCCAGGATCGGCAATAGCCCTAACAGACCAACAAACACGCCCGATTTATAGATTCTCAACCAATGATGCATGCAGAATATTGCCTAAACTAAGATCAGCATTTAAATTAAATCCATAAATGCACGTTGCTTTACCTTTCCCCAAAAATGATTAGTGCCATCTTAGACTTCAGGGAATATAGGCAATTGGGGATATCTGCTGGTTAGTGTAAGTTGATTTTTTAAAATTTAAACTCCCCCAAAAGAGGGGGTATCCGCATAAACTTTCAACTAATGGCACGCAGCGAAGCAAATCCATGCTGACAGATTTAGGATTGCCATTATTTAACCGAATAGGCTTGGAATTGAGGTGAATTTATCAAACGCCTCGGTTTAGCGTACTTGGGAAGTGAAGATGGATGCTACAAAAGACCAGATTTAGCTTGAACATCAGAGCTAAATCTGGGTAGCAATTAATCGACCGTAGTCGAATTGAAAAACGACAGGAAATTGTCTTTGACGTTGGTAAGCTTTCGAGTACTGGCGTTTTCTAACGCCAATTTCGCTTGCAGTTTGAGATTATCATCCGCAAAGGCTTGATTTTTTCTGCTAGGGACAGCCAGCGCTTTTTTAAAATATCTTGCTGCTTGTTCAGTGTCATTTTGCGACAACAAGAAATCTCCATAAAAATAGTTTGCATCAATGCTATCGGGTGAAACTTTAAGCGCTTGACTGAGTAACTCCTGCGCCTTATCCGTATCGCCAAAGGCAATCGGCCAAGGTGGGGTTAAATAATACAAGGTACCTAATGCGACTAAAGCCGCACCATTCATCCCCGTCGGTGCAATTTCGATAGCACGATTTAGCAGTTCACGCGCCTGATTAATTTGTTCCAACGCTTTAATTGGCGGTTGATGATCAGCATCTGTCGCAATTAAAACGGCTTGCCACAATAACGGTTCGGACTTAGTCGGGTAGGCTTTAGCCAGAGCATTGGCTTTTGATAAAAGGTGGGCATACTTAGCCGAAGGATTGGGAAGATTCTTGTAATACACCTGCGCCCACTCTTTCTCGATGGCATCCACGGCTTGACCTAACGTCTCCGCCTGTACCGAAAAAGCCAACTGTAGCAAAATAACAACAAGCATTAATTTTTTCATGCGTAAAATATAATGCAATCTGCATAAATTTACAATATCT
>SXIZ01000040.1 GCA_005779525.1 Methylococcaceae bacterium | reverse complement strand
TCTTTGGTAATAGTGTACATATATTGATGTTGAATATGATTGAAGCTGTCTGCCAGTTAGTCGGTTTTAATGCTTTTGATAGCTGCCGCTATTTCGTAATTTCCTTCAGCCAAACGATTACTGCGGACGACTTCAATAAAGGCTATCATTGGTGGGGTGACTGAGCGTGCGGGAAGTACCCGGACTTCCATAGCCTTACCCGTTTCATAGTTATTATCACTGATAAAAGATATGCCCGCGCCACTAATTGATGTGCATCGACCATGAAGAACCTCGTCAGAATCCGCTAAACGATAAGTAATATCACAATCAATATCCATACGGATATAGTCGCGTTTTTCATCATATTCGAGCATATTAATCTCCTGCATAGTTGGATTAGTTTGATTCAGGGTATTAAGGGAGAAGTTTAGGGAGTGTTGCTCAATTAATCAAGCTTAGATAACAAATAAGCCAATATGGCTACGTGGATTTAATCTCGCTGGTTGAAGTGTTAGAATTGTTTTAGATTGGTTTGGTAAAGTTAGAGTTTCAAGGCCAGCGAATAGCCGCGGAGCTGTAAGTTTGGTTCTAATCAAGGATAGAGTAAGGAGCGCGTATCTAGGTGACGGATATCATCGGGTTTTCTGGGGTTTTGCCACTTCAATTGCGGCAACCTAGGTATAGTGTAAGTCTAGAGTGAGTTATATTTTAAGCTTTTCATTAACGTTTGGGAGTATTATGGCAGGGCATAGTAAATGGGCAAATATTAAACATCGTAAAGCAGGTCAGGATGCTAAACGAGGCAAAATTTTTACCAAAATGCTACGTGAAATTACTGTTGCAGTTAAAACTTCGGGTATCGACCCACTCAGTAATCCGGCATTACGTACCGCTATTGATAAAGCATTAGGCGCGAATATGCGCCGTGATACTATCGATAATGCCATAAAAAAAGCGGCCGGAGCGCAAGAAGGCGTCAATTACGAGCATATTCGCTACGAAGGCTATGGTCCGGGGGGAACGGCAATCCTCGTGGATTGTTTGAGTGATAATCGTAATCGCACCGTTGCCGATGTTCGCCATGCATTTACTAAAGCAGGTGGAAATCTAGGGACCGACGGTTCTGTGGCGTATCTGTTTAAAAAGTTAGGTAGCATTAGCTTTGAACAAGAAGTGGATGAGGATGCGATGCTTGAAGTTGCATTAGAGGCGGGGGCCTCAGATGTCAGTACCCAGGATGAGGGTTCTATAGATGTGACCACCCCTCCCGAATCTCTGCAGAGTATTAAAGATGCCTTGGCTCAAGCGGGATTCATTGCTAGTAGTGCTGAGCTCTTGATGCAAGCGGAGATCACGGTAGCTTTGAATGTTGAAGATGCAGAAAAGCTGCTTAAACTCATTGATGCGCTTGAAGACTTAGATGATGTGCAAACAGTCTATTCCAACGCTGAAATCAGTGACCAAGTGTTGGCTGAATTAGGTTAGCACCCATTCAAATTAGGTAAACTGTAAATGCAACAACGAGCTTTGCACCCTAGGTGCAGACTCGGCCGTTGTTTCCTTTCTATTTGCAGGTGTTTTATTTAAAGTAAGTCTATGAATAACAAGTATTTTATGCGTTGTATAGTCTTAAATCGGCCTGCAAAATTATTGTGCATCGTGCTAGGTGTTTGCATGAGTGCTTGTCAGCAATCTGCGCCAGAAGTTACGACCGAAACTCTAGATAATGTTCGGGCTGTCAAAGTTCTGCCTGTGCAATTAACTGAGCAAGTTATCAGTATTCGTTACTCTGGGGAAATTCGGGTCCGTCATGAGTTGCCGTTAGGGTTCCAAGTCCCAGGAAAAATGCAACAGCGTTTGGTCGATGTGGGTATGCGGGTAAAAAAACAGCAAGTATTGGCTATCTTAGAACCAGCAGAATTGCAATGGGAGCATACCGCTGCACAAGCGCAGTTAAAAGCTGCGGAAGTTGAATTAGCTGTCGCGCGCGACGATTTGGGCCATTTAAAGAATTTATATCAACAAGCCTTAACTAGTCAGGCGGCAGTGCAAAAACGTGAGGATCAGGTGCAATTGTTGGTTGCCAAAGTCAAGCAGGCGCAAGCCGCACTCGCTTTAAGACAACAGCGCTTATCTTATACTGAGTTACGCGCCCCTGCCGATGGGGTAATTACTCAGGTTAAAGCTGAAGTTGGTCAAGTGCTTAATGTCGGTCAAATGGCATTTACTTTAGCGCGAGACGAAGAATTTGAAGCGGCAATACACGTCCCCGAAAACCAGTTCGAGCATTTAGCGCATGCAGACAGCGTCAAAGTCAGTCTATGGGCTGCCCCGCAAAAAATTTATTATGGGCATGTACGTGAAGTTTCTCCTGGGGTCGATGAAGTTACCCGAACCTTCAGTGCTCGCATTGCTTTAGAAAATGCGGATGCTGCGGTGCATCCTGGGTTAACGACCACGGTGCAGATTGATGTACATACCAATAAAAAACTGGCCAATGTGCCGTTAACTGCGCTCAGTAGTGATCAAGGACAAGCGCAGCTGTGGATAGTTAGCGCAGATAATCATGTACAACCGCGTAAAGTACAGGTTGATAGTTATCAAGAGGATCGAGTGCTTTTAAGCAGTGGGGTTGATACGGGCGAGCGTATCGTTACTGCAGGGGTGCATAAGTTACTTGCAGGACAACAGGTCAAACCCTTGGAGCCATAAATTCATGCAAGGGATAAATTTATCTGAATGGGCATTGCGCCATCCTTCATTAACGGCCTATCTAATGATAGTGCTGCTGTTGTCCGGGCTACAGGCGTATTTTACGCTGGGACGTGCTGAAGATCCTGAGTTTACCATTAAAACCATGGTCGTTACTGCAGAATGGCCTGGTGCTACCGCCAAAGAAATGGAATTGCAAGTCACTGATCGTATGGAGAAAAAACTACAGGAAATTCCCGGTTTAGACTATGTGCAAAGTTATTCTAAATCCGGTAAGAGTTTTATCTTTGTCTTTTTAAAAGAAAGTGAACCTGCCACTAATGTCCCTAATGCCTGGTATCAAGTACGCAAAAAGCTTGGAGATATTCGCCATGAATTACCTGAAGGCGTGTATGGGCCGTTTTTTAATGATGAGTTTGGTGATACCTACGGCACGATTTACGCTTTTACTGCCGATGGCTTCAGTCATGCGGAGTTAAAGGAGAAGGTCGATGAAGTCCGTCAAGAGTTTTTGCGTATTCCCGATGTTGCTAAAGTAGATCTTTTGGGTGTGCAGGAAGAAAAAATCTTCATAGAATTTTCATTGCATAAATTCGCCACGATTGGCATCGATCCGATTATTATCGCTAATATCGTGCATCAGCAAAATACCATGAATCCTGCAGGCCAAATCAATGGCGCGACTGACGCCATTCGAATGCGAGTGTCAGGCGATCTGCAATCGGTGGAGGCCTTGCGCGAGTTAGGGTTTGTCGCTAACAATCGCCAATTTCGTTTGGGGGATATTTCAACGATTTATCGAGGCTACGCCGATCCTCCCACTCCACAATTTCGCTACAACGGTGAACCTGCCATCGGTTTAGCCATCAGTATGCGCAAAGGGGGGGATATTTTAAAACTAGGGCAGCATTTAGAACAGGATATCGCTCGCTTAAATGCGCATCTGCCCGCGGGGATTGAAATCCATAAGGTTTCGGATCAACCGCAAGTGGTAAAAAATTCGATCAACGAATTTATGAAAACCTTGGGCGAAGCAATAGTCATCGTATTGAGTGTCAGTTTTCTGTCATTAGGCTGGCGCACGGGTTTGGTGGTAGCGTTATCTATCCCATTGGTGCTTGCTATCACATTCTTAGTGATGAAAATCTGTGGAATTGATTTACATCGGATTTCCTTAGGCGCGTTGATTATCGCGTTAGGCTTGTTAGTCGATGATGCGATTATTTCCGTGGAAATGATGGTGGTCAAAATGGAACAGGGGTGGGATCGCTTTAAAGCGGCGACCTTTGCGTATCGATCCACGGCCTTTCCAATGTTAACAGGCACCTTAGTCAGTGTCGCGGGCTTTATGCCCGTTGGTTTTGCCAAGTCGTCAGCCGGGGAATACTGTATTAGTATTTTTGAAGTGGTAGGTATTGCCTTAATTGCGTCTTGGGTTGTCGCGGTTATTTTTACGCCATTTATCGGCTTCAAAATCTTGCCGGAGTATGCGACTCATGCTCAGCAGCATGAACAAGACGCTTATCAAGGTGGCATCTATCGAATTTTTCGCCGCTTACTGCAGCTGAGTTTGCGTTATCGCCGGAGTGTATTATTAATCACCTTGCTTACTTTTATCGGTGCAGTCACGTTATTTCGTCAGGTCGAACAGCAATTCTTTCCGTATTCTGATCGACCGGAGTTATTAGTGGATCTTTGGTTACCGCAGGGTGTTTCAATTATCGCCAGTGGCAGTCAAGCGCAAAAAGTTGAACAATTGCTGCAAGCAGATGCCGATGTTAAAAACTATGTGACTTATGTTGGCACAGGCTCTACACGATTTTACTTACCGTTAGATCAGCAGTTACAACACGATAATTTTGCACAATTAGTGATCTTAACCAAAGATTTAGAGGCGCGTGAGCGGGTAATGCGTCGCTTGCAAACTGCCTTTGCCCAGCAGGATTTCACCGTCTTGCGTGCTCGGGTGAACCGCTTAGAGAATGGTCCCCCGGTGGGTTTTCCGGTGCAGTTTCGCGTGAGTGGCCCGGATCACCAGCAAACTCGGAAAATTGCCGAAGAGGTCGCCGCGATTGTACGCCAAAATCCCGCAATGCAAGATGTGCATTTAGATTGGGGCGAACAGAGCAAAATTTTACATCACGAAGTAGATTTAGATAAGATCAGGGGCTTAGGTATCAGCTCACAAGATATTGGCTTGCTCTTACAAGCAGCGCTCTCGGGCTATGAAATTACCGAATATCGAGAAAATAATAAATTAATTAAAGTATTAGCACGAGCTGAAGCGCAATATCGTTCAGATCCATCGCGAGTAGGTGAATTTTATATTCATACGCCTAAAGGCCCCGCTGTGCCTTTGGAGCAATTAGTGACTATCCACCATACGTTTGAAGACGGTATTATTTGGCGTCGTGATCGGTTTCCGGTGTTTACCGTTCGCGGTGATGTTGTGGGTAACCAGCAAGCGCCGGATGTGACCGCCCAAATTATACCTATGCTCACCGCCATCCGGGCGAAATTGCCGGATGGCTATCGTATCGAAGCAGGCGGCGCTGTGGAAAGCAGTAGTAAGGCGCAGGAGTCTATCAATGCGATTATGCCGTTGATGCTGTTCACGATCACCACCCTGTTAATGTTGCAATTACATAGTCTGCAACGTACGCTCATGGTCTTATTAACGGCACCGCTTGGTTTAATTGGTGTTGCTTTAATATTGTTAATCATGCATGTGCCTTTTGGCTTTGTGGCAACCTTGGGGGTGATTGCGCTTGCGGGAATGATTATGCGTAATTCAGTGATTTTGGTTGATCAGATTGACACTGATATTGCAAGCGGAACGTCAGCGCAGCAAGCCATTATCGATGCGGCATTGCGGCGTTTACGTCCGATATTATTGACAGCAGCTGCCGCTATTTTGGGGATGATACCCTTAACCCAAAGTGTATTTTGGGGTCCCATGGCCGTGTCGATTATGGGCGGCTTGCTGGTCGCCACCGTACTCACGCTCTTATTTCTCCCGGCGTTATACGCCACATGGTTTAAAGTAGATTATGCAGCGCATGAATAACGTTTCTACGTATTGTCGTTTAGTGGTGCTTGGGTCGCTGTTGTTAAGTGGTTGCATTACCGTTGGGCCGGATTATCAAACGCCGAAACTGCCATTACCCGAGCAGTGGACGCCACCCTCAGTCCAAGTCGGCGCGGTCAATGTTGAGCTAGCGCATTGGTGGCAAGGCTTTAGCGATCCGCAGTTAAATACGTTGATAGCCAGTGCTTTGGCACAAAATTTAGATATCCAGGCGACTAAGGCCAGACTGCGCAACGCCCGCGCAGCCATCCAAAGTGTAGAAGCGCGATTTTGGCCGGAAGTCGCTGCTGCAAGTGTCTATCAACGCCAACGTATCAGTCCTAACTCCTTACAAGGGGTACTCGGATCCGCAACTTCAGGGGGTGGCCCCAATGGCCCGGGTTTAGGTCCTTTAGGTACGCCATTTGATATTTTTCGCGCGGGCTTTGATAGCAATTGGGAACTCGACCTGTTTGGCGGCATTCAGCGGCAGCAACAAGCTGCCATGGCCCTCGCGGAAGCTGCATTAGAAAGTCAGCGCGATGTGCAAGTCAGTTTAACCTCGGAGGTGGCGCAGCTGTATTTTTCTTGGCTCAGTTTGCAGCAGCAAGAAAGCATTCTGCAGCATCAACAAGAACAACTCACCATTTTGCAACATCTAGGTGAGGTGGCTTATGCAGAAGGTTTAGTGACGTTACTGGAGAAGCAGGAGGCTGACTTACTGTTACAAAATTTACGCAGTAAATTTCCAGCGCTACAGATTAAAATTGCAACTGCACAGCATCAATTGGAATATCTTTGTGGGCTTAAAACAGATGCATTAGCAAAGCGTTTACGTGCTGCATCGCAATTGCCCGCAGCACCGCAAGTGCCTTTAGGATTACCTGCAGAGCTATTACGGCGGCGTCCTGATATCCGGCTAGCCGAACGCAAGTTGGCGGCAGCGTCTGAATTACTTGGGGTGGCGATTGCCGAGCAATTTCCAAAGTTAGCCTTAACGGGTAATGTTGGCTTGCAAAGTCAGGAATTAAGTAATTTCGCCAATATGACCAGTGGTTTCTATGGTTTTGGCCCACGGATCTCGTTACCAGTGTTTCAAATGGGGCGTATCGCCTCGAATATCACGGCGCATCGGGCACAATTAGAAGAAGCGCAAACGCTCTACGAAAAATCAGTCACACTGGCCTTGCGCGAAGTTGCAGATGCCTTATCTTCCCTAACCCAGTTACAAAAAAAGCGCGAGACCTTACAAGCCGCAACGCAAACTGCAGAGCGTAGTGCAACACTTGCAATTGCCATGTTTAATGAAGGCGAGTCAGATTTAAAACCCGTGCTGCAAAATCATTTAAATTGGGACGATTTGCGCTCCCAACAAATTGCAAATGAATTGGATTGGATCAAGAGCAATTTAGCACTCTATAAAGCCTTAGGGGGCGGATGGCAATAACCTGGCTTTCTTGATTGGAGATGGGATCACCTTCTTTTAAGATAAATCCTAGTACCGCCTTAATGCCAAAGTGCGGTAAACCAATCCTCAGTATCACCAGGTTCGCGCCAGACAGTACGAAACCCGATATGCCCCATAGGCAGATTCGCTTCATGAGCTTCACGCGCCGAAGGGCGATAACGCACACAATAATCTTGCGCGCAAAGATGGGACCCGCCTTTAATTACCCTAGACTCCGGTACAGTTGCTGGAAGTTCTGCGGCCTTGGGGTCGGGATACAAACTATGGCCGGAACGATAAATATCCAGAGTTTGCTCCCAGACGTTGCCCAGCATATCGTACAAGCCAAAATTATTCGCCGCAAAACAACCCACTGGCGCGACCCCTTGATGTCCGTCTTCTAGTGTGTTTTCCAGAGGAAAATGCCCTTGCCAAAAATTTGCTTGTGGTACGCCCTGGGCATCGCGTGGTTCTTTTTCGATATCTCGATCTTGAACCCCAGCTTTAGCAGCATATTCCCATTCAGCTTCACTGGGGAGATCATGTCCCAGCCAATGCGCATACGCGAGCGCATCGGTAAAGGTCACCAGCGTGACCGGGTGGTTTACCTGTGCCAGCGTGTTTGGACCTTGGGGATGGCGCCAATTGGCCCCTTTAACATACTGCCACCAAAGAAATTCCCGTTGTTGTAGTTCTTCGCGTCGTGGAATGCGAAACACCGCGCCACCACCTTCGTGCTCAGCTTCGGTCACATAGCCTGTGGCCTCAACAAAGCTCGCAAACTGCGCGACGGTCACTTCGGTTTGATCTATCCAAAAAGCTTTAACGTTAGTTTTTACTTCGATGCGCTCTTCAGCATAGCCCAAATTAGTCCCCAATAAAAATTCACCCTCTGGAATAGCCTCCATGCCTGCCCGGGTTTCGGTTTGCCAGTCGGCAGGTAAACCCGAGTACTGCGAACATAGCGCGGCATTACCTAGCGCGCTCGCAGCATACAAAGTGTGTAGGCTAGTTAAGCATAGGAGCAAGGTAGCGCTAAGCAGACGTAGCATCGTTAACGCACGGGTGGATTTCGGCGACCACTGGAGCCAGGTTTTTTCGCTAAAAAACCACCGCTAGCGTGCATATAGCTTTGCCATTGCTCATAAAGACGCTTAACAATGTCAGGATGTTGCGCTGCTACGTCGTTAGTTTCCGCGCGATCATTCACAATATCATACAACTGCCAATGCCCATCGGTAG
Organism: Methylococcaceae bacterium; assembly: GCA_005779525.1. Taxonomy (GTDB): domain Bacteria; phylum Pseudomonadota; class Gammaproteobacteria; order Methylococcales; family Methylomonadaceae; genus SXIZ01. Next base: position 3,379 of record SXIZ01000040.1, on the reverse strand, counting down.
GTCCAGCGGGCGGCTCAGTCCATAACAGTTTCCATGGGCCGCTACGAAGATAGGCGCGGCCATATTGTTCTTCACCAACGGCCTCGGTATGTAACGGGGCAGTGCTTTGATCTTGTAATTGTTGGAGAAAGGAATGCCCAGTGATTGGATACACTGTACGATTTTTATAACTCACCAAAGACACCCCATTAACACCTTGTTCGGACGCAGGGGTGCTGGGGGCAACAATCCCGGCCAGTTCTAATATAGTGGGTGCGGCATCACGGACATGCGCAAATTCAGTAATCGCTGGCTGGGCTTGGGTTTGGCCGGGTAAATGTACAATCGTCGGTACTGAAGTACCCCCTTCCGTGGTAAAGCCTTTAAAAAGCCGAAACGGGGTGGCGCTAACTTCGGCCCAGCGTTTACCGTATTGCACATAGGTTTTGGGCGTCCCTGCTGGGTTTAATGTTTGGTCTTTACCCAAGTTGCCAAAGTTTTGGTTATTCGCCGCTTCTTGTTCGGGGCTAATGGGGCTGCCTTCTGCGCCGTTATCAGAATGGAACATGATAAAGGTATTGTCATACTGCCCGATGTCTTTCAAATGCTGAATTAATAAACCTATGTTGTAATCTAGATTGGACACCATCCCGGCATAGAGCTCCATATAGCGGGCCTGCGTACGTTTTTGTTCTGGCGTTAAACTCTCCCAATTAGGATTGGCAGCATCGGCGCCATAATCCACATTCTCAGTGCGCGCCTGTAACACACTATCGGCATTGATAAAACTTGCGTTTGCACTAGCAAAGTTAGGCGTTGCCGGGGTGGGTTTCAGCTTATTGGGCCGAGCTTGGCTAGGATGTTGATAATCGCGTGGCACAAAGCCTAGCTGTTGTTGTTTAGCTAAACGTTGCTGCCGAATAACGTCATAGCCCACATCATATACGCCATGATACTGACTTAGCCAAGGCTCAGGTACCTGCAAAGGCCAATGTGGTGAAGTAAACGTGGCGAACGCGGCAAAAGGTTTGCCGTCCTGGCGTTGTTCGTCGATATAATGGATCAGTTTTTGGGTATACACATTGCTGTCATACCACGCTTGACCCTTGCTATCAGTGGCTGGCAGGCTGACAAACTGACCATTTTCGGTATAAGTTTTAGCGGTCGCGGTATCATGTCCAAAATGATTATCCGTGGCTCCGCCGAGCAAGGTAAACGAACGCTCAAAGCCCCATTGATCCGGGGTTTTATCTTCCACGGCATGAATCTTCGAGCCTAAATGCCATTTACCCGCAATATACGTGTGATAACCTGCATCCTGCAATAACTCTGCAATACTTAACGCCCGATTATTCAAATAACCTTCATACCCCGGCAAACCCTTACGCTCATCGTTGGGTGCGCCCATCGTACCTTCGCCCACCAGATGGTGATCGGTGCCAGAATACAACATCGCCCGCGTCACTGCGCAAACCGTGGAGGTATGGTAATTACTCAAAATTCGTCCGCTCTGGACTAAGGCATCGAGATTTGGCGTTTGGATTTCACCCCCAAAAGCGCTGATGTCGGAATAGCCCAAATCGTCAGCGACGATATACAAAATATTAGGTCGCTTCGCTACCTGTGGCTGCTCAGGGGCCAAGGCGCAAGCGCTGAGCATACTGATGCCCATACCTGCGCAAGCTAGGTGCATAGCAGAATTCAGCGTGGAGGGTAGCAAAGCGAGTTGTGGGGTGAGTTTTAATTTAAGCATGTAAACGTTTAGTAGTTAAAGGCGTTAATCTAAAACAAAGCAATTAGCTTACCATTCAGGGTTTATATGCATCAGTGACTTATAGCGCTGCTGGTAAGTGGGGTGTTGAATTTTCAGCAGGGGATGTTGTTGGGGTGGTGCTGGAGGGGCAGGGCGCATGCAAGAAAACTCACTGTTGCGACATAACGAGTAACTTGGGTTTGATGTTTTAACTTAAACTGTCATTAATTTACCCATTTGCAACTTAAAGCAACCCCAAAAGTACCGCTTGAACAGCCGCAGACACTTTATTCGGTGCTCCCAATTTATCTAACACATGTTGCATGTGGAAGGTAACAGTGCGTTCGCTAATATGCAAAATCTCCGCTATCTGCTCGACTGACTTGCCATCGGCAGTCCAACGCAGCAGCTCTTTTTCTTTGGCAGTCAGCAGCATTTTTTCTCCTGATGACATTTTCGAACTCAGCATCGGATAAAAACCTGCAACTGCGATTTGCGTTAGCCAAGCCAAGGCCGCATTTTTCTCGGTCAATTCTGCCGCACTCATAGGCTCAGAGGGTCTTGCCAGACTCAGCATGCCCGAAAAATTTTGTGGATTACGATAACTTTGCGCCCAACCGTGTTTAATGCCATGAGCACTTGCCTCTGCCCAAAAATCCGAGTCTGTGTGCTCACCTGACCATGCCACAGGTAACAGCGAACGGCAACAGTGTTGTACCACCGGATCATGTTGCAAATAATTGTGCGCAGAATAGCTTTGCTGCCAAGCCTCGGGATAATTACTGGATATAAAGGTTTTAGGCGCTGTTAACGGATAAGGTGCACGCAACACAAACGAACAATATTCAAACTCTAAACCTTCTGCCGTTTGAATTAAATGCTGCGACAGCTCTTCTTGCGTGTACTAGCACTCAGCAATCGTTGCCATTGCTCTTCCAACCATGTTTTAATCACCATATGCCTAAATCCATAAAAAATATAGCTGCGAATATTTACAGGGTGCTGAATATCTCTAATAGTAAACTGCTACCACCATGGAGTTTAGTTGCATAAAATCGCACAACAGCTTGAAGCTAGTTTTTATCGAAACGCACTCAACTCAACTCAAACCTGACTGATATTCAAGGCTATTCCGAATGGGTGAATGTTACCCAACCTGTTATCTCTATCTGTTAAAACAACCCTTTAGCAATTTGCACCTTTAAAATCTACACCAGAAAATTCCAGCTACACTGAAAATTTATCAACATTGATCGTTTGGATAATTATGCTCAATCTAAATAAAATTCTTTTATTATATTTAGTTATAATACACTTGCCTAGCTGTCATTATTAGCAGCTAGTAAAATTTCTTCTCTTGCTATGTAATATCCCAATGGCTCACTAATAAGCTATTAGGTTGGGTAGAGTCTAGCGAAACCCAACAATCGTGGCTTCGAATGTTGGGCTTCACGCTGTTCAATCCAACCTACCGTGCTTGTCCAAATAAATATATGCAGATTTAAGGTGAAATATGCGTCATTTTTATCAAACCGCTGTTGTGGTTGCGTGGCTGTTATTTAGCCAACATAGTTTAGCTGAGAGTACTTGCAATCCTTTAAACTTAAGCCCAGCGCAGAAACTACAAAGTTGATTTATAGGCATGTT
>SXIZ01000004.1 GCA_005779525.1 Methylococcaceae bacterium | reverse complement strand
GTCTTGCGCTCCTCGTAGTTATCGGGGGGTGACAAAAGGGGCGTCCTGCCCCTTTGCCACCTTGCGGCATCCATGCCGCAACCCTTCGGGCTATTCCCGATAACTACTGCGGTGCTCGACGCGGTAAACGGGATAAAAACACGTTACTGCGTAACGTCAGATAATAACTAAAATGAATAGGGTGAGTTATGCCAGAATATGAACAAGTACGTAGCCATTTATTAGAAATGCTGGAAGATCTAAATTCACGCTTAAATAACATCACCGATGAAGTGAAGCATGGCAACGAACCCTTATCTGCGAATTTTGCAGAACAGGTCGTCGAAATGGAAAATAATGAAGTATTAGATGCCTTAGGCAATGCCACACGCCTAGAAATAGAAAAAATCAAACATGCCATCATCAAGATGGATAAAGGGGAATATGGTCTCTGTCAAGTTTGCGGCGAAGCCATCTCGCCGGAACGCTTAGCGGTCATCCCCTTTAGCAATATGTGTATTAAATGTGCGAATCAGGCTGAGGGACATTGAAGTTTACTTAACGCTTAACGTGCATAAATGCTAGCAAACTGCTGCGTCGCTTTACGCTATACTTTTAGTTCTCTTATCGGTTATTTATTGTGTTTTTCATGAATACTACTTTGCATCCTTGCCGTCTTTTCAATGTAATATTACTAAGCACCTGCTTAATCAGTGGTTGTGCCACAGAAGACACAAAATTAGAAACCGATCATTGGGAAGGCTTTAATCGCTCGATGTTGGCCTTTAACGATGATGTCGATAACCTGATTTTAAAACCGACGGCTACAGCTTATCTCTGGTCTACCCCAGAGTTTATCGATACTGGCATCACTAATTTTTTCAATAATCTGGATGATATTGGCGTCGCCATCAACGATGTATTGCAATGCAAGTGGCTTCAAGGTGGTCAGGATTTTGGGCGATTTTTGCTAAACACCTCCGTAGGTGTGGCTGGTTTTGTCGATGTCGGCACTCTGCTAGATTTGCAGAGACATGATGAAGATTTTGACCAAACCTTAGCCGTTTGGGGGGTACCTGCAGGCAATTATCTAGTCCTCCCATTTGTCGGTTCAAGCTCTACCCGAGGCGTTTTCGGATTACTGGGCGACACGATATTGCATCCTTTGTCTTATACGTTTTTGCTTGGTGGCGGTATTGTCTCTGTGGCGAGCATCAGCTCCAGTGCGGTGGATGTTACCGATAGACGTGCAGGCCTGCTTTCGACTGAAAAAATCATTAACGAAGCAGCGGCGGTGGACCGCTATGACTTTCTCAAAAATACCTATTGGCAACGACGTAATTATTTAATTCATGATGGTCAAGTGCCGGACAGTGATATCGATGATGCGATTAGCGACAGCATAATAACGCCCCCGACTAAATCTACAAAATAATTACACATGCCGTACCAGAGACCCCCATACACCTTAACTAAAAGGCTTTGCGCTGGATTATTGTGTAGCAGCGCACTTATGTTAGCTGGCTGTGCGACCGACCCAGTAGTTACGCCACTGACATCCTATAAGCCCACAACAGCAAAGCCCAATAGTACGGCTGCTTATAATCGGCCATACACGGTGAAAGGCAAAACCTACTACCCGTTAGCTGCGGCTGATGGCTATCGAGAAATTGGGCTGGCCTCCTGGTATGGTTCTGAGTCTGGCAATCAAACCGCGATGGGTGGACGCTTTAATCCTGACAGTATTTCTGCCGCCCACAAAACCTTGCCCCTGCCGACCACCGTGCGCGTCACTAATTTAGCCAATGGACGTTCGGTTAAAGTGCTCGTCAATGACCGTGGCCCGTTTAAAAAAGGTCGAATTATCGATTTATCGCATGCTGCCGCACGCAAAATCGGCATCAAAGGCACTGCAAAAGTATTAGTGGAATATTCAGAAGATTTGGCGCAGAGCGATTAGCGCAATCCTAACACCTGATATTCGCCTTGCGTACTTAAAAGTACGGTCACCGGGTGAGCGCTTTTATTTTCCCAATACCAACCATGTGCGCCCAAAAATGGCGCCACTAACTCACCTGCAGCATGATCAGCGGTGGTTTCCTGATAGCTTTTAAAGTATCCGCTGGTATCACCTTCGGGCTCACCGTGAAAATCAAAATACAGTGGCACGCCTTGTGTCGTCCAGGAATATTTAAATACGCCCTCTTTCGCCAACTTGAACTTATACTCTAAGCCTTGGTGGGCAGGTATGCTGATGGCGACCACATCACGCCAAGTCGCTAATTGCTGCTGACAAGAAAACACCTGCGGCTTGCTGGCGGAAGAATTTGCCGCTAACGCCGTCAAGCCCAATTTTCTACCTACCCCCGTGGGATCAATACCATATTCAGCAGGTAATACCGCCAGCACCAAGACTGCAAGCGCAATTAAAATCGCTACTCCGGTGGCTAACCACAGAGTTTTTAATTCGGGGATCGGAAATTCATTACTCTCGTATGCCTTAGCCATTGATAATAAATCCAGTGAGTTGATAACCCAATAAAATTAGACCACCAGCCATCAGCACAGAATTACTGGCCGTCGCGAACGCAAAATAACTGGCATGCCGACGCCAAAAACCGAGGATGATTAACATCAAAGTTAAAGCCAAACATTGCCCTAACTCAACCCCGACATTAAACGCCAAGAGGTTTTTCCACAAACCATCAGTGGGCAACTGAAAATCTTGTAGTTTAGTGGCCAAACCCAAGCCATGAAATAAACCAAAAATCAACACTGCAACCCGCGTATCGGGTTGTTTAGCGATCAGCAATTGAAAAGCCTGCAAATTGTCCAAGCCTTTATAGACGATGGATAAGGCAATAATGGCATCAATCAGATATGCATTAACACCAATCCCCAACAGCACGCCAGTGATTAAGGTGAGACTATGTCCCAAGGTAAACAAGCTGACATACAACACGACATCCCGCGCACGGAACAGAAAAAAAATCACGCCCAATAAAAACAGCAAATGATCATACCCCGTGAGCATATGCTTGGCACCGATATACATAAAAGCACCTAATGCTGTGCCCTGCTGGGTTTGCAAAAAATGCTCGGTACTCTGGTCGACGCCATGCGCCCAAAGCGAGCAGCTGATAAGCGCCAGCAGCAGACCTAAGCAGACTTTAAGATATATATTACTTACTGACTTTGCGCGGTAATCTAGATTTATCCCGTTTACCGCGTCGAGCACCGCAGTATTTGTCGGGAATAGTCCGAAGGAGTGCGGCATGGATGCCGCACGGCGGCAAAGGGGCAGGACGCCCCTTTTGCCGCCCCCCGACAAATACGAGGAGCGCAAGACATAAGCGGTAGCCGGGCCGCCTTTTCTTTGAATACTTTCTTTTCGACTGCAGGGATGCAGGAG
>SXIZ01000039.1 GCA_005779525.1 Methylococcaceae bacterium | reverse complement strand
TTACAGATTTCGTCAAGTCAAAATTTAAATTTGTTGTTTGTTACGCTCTAGTCCGCAGCTAACGGTATCGCAGTCTTGAGCAATTAATTTCCGGCACCTTTAGGAGTGCGTGTAGTCTGACTGTTCGAGTTTATAAATTCGGATTACCTAAGCGATTACTATTGACATGCTCAAGCACCTTCAGCTGTGCCACTGCTTTTAACAATAGTAACTGCGCCTGATCTTTATGTTCACGATTTAAACGTCTATCCTTAAGCATCATTTCCGCATCCAGCTTGCTTTGCAGTGCGGCCTCATGATCTATTTCATCTGAGCGCAGCATATGATCGGCGAGCACCGCAACGTTAGAGTCTATAGTTTCTAAAAAGCCGCCTGAAACATAAAAACTAAACAGCTCTTCTTGCACCGATTTAATACGAATTTCACCCGGAACTAACTTTACCAATAATGGTGCATGTCTAGGCAATATACACACTTCGCCGCCCACTGAAGGCGCCACCAAACTAAGACATGCGCCAGAAAAAAGACAGCGATGAATATCAACGATTTCGACTTGAATGACTTTTGGAGTTGCTGACATCAGATCGCCTCCCGCGCAGCTGAACTGGATAAGTCGAAACCAAATTGTCGCAAGGCCAACAAAATAATCGGAATAGCGGCCTCGACGGTAAGATGATCCGTATTAATGATTAAATCAAAGTTTTTAGCTTCCTCTATCCCAGCATGCCCATGTACCTCATTAAACATGGCCGCGATAGATTTTTGGCGTTTATGATTCACATCCACCACTTTTTGACCCGCGGCTAACACAGTTAACTTTTCCTGGGCGGCAATTCGATGGGTACACATCACATGGCTACCCACTATTCTTAAACGGAACACGGGTTTGGAACGTAAAATCAAATGCGCTCCCCGACCAATAATCAAGCAATCCTGCCGGGTTACTTCATCTAAAACTTCACGCAAGTAATGTCTATAAATTTCCATAGTGGCAATCGAACCACTCAGTAAATTATATAAAAACGCACTCATTAAATCTGGATCTTGCTCATCAAAGCGCGCAATTTCAACTTTATCTATCTTGGCTCGTTCAGCCAATAACTCTTGAATTTCCTGATCAAAACACGGAATTTGTAATACAGCAGCCAAGCGCTGTGCGATTTCTTCGCCTAAAGCGCCATAATCACGAGTGACGGTAATGATCAAAGGCGATGGGTGAGCAGCATTAGCTCCCCCAGACTTAGCTACCCGACCAAATTCTTTAGTGAGCAAGGATTGCAGAAAAACTAGCGGGTCTTCAATCATGTTATGTCTCCCAGAGTGTAGGGGTTTTACTGTGAATGATGTGCAAGTTTAAGCAAGACGAGTTAGAGCATACTTGCGGCATTTACCTTATAATACTTGTTAACCTTTGAAATCTAATTACCCTACTAATAATAGCAAATACTGAGATTAATTCGCTTATTTACTTAATCAATGACGCAAATATTCGCTCAATTATTTTGAATCACATTGCCCGCACCATTCCAAGTCGCATGAGCACATTAACCCTTAGCCGAAAATAATAGTCTCCATTCAATTTAATAGGGTAAAAATAATCCATTGCAGTCGAATAGCTTCGGCCTACCCCCAATTCTTTCAACTTTATAAATGGAAATAACCATGCAAAAAAGTAAATTTATCTTACGTAGTTTAATCGCATCCTACCTGATCCTAACTGGCTGCGCTGAAAATTATCAATCGCTGCACTCCGTCAATCAAGCAATAGGCAATGCCCAGCGTACCGTGGATTATGCCCACTCAGTGAAACAAAATGCTCCCCAAGTGAATGGTCAGGTGTTAAAAAATGCGGGCACTGCCATTTTGGAGCAAAACCCCAATTACCAACAAGCGCAAGAAACCATTCGAGCTTCCAAAGCATTAGCGAATTCAGTCAAGGCTTTAAAAACCACTGAATAATGCTTTGCATGTTATGCCGGGTATTCAGATAGACGACATCTCGCTTACATTGCTGCTTGGCAAGGTGTCATTACCTAACACCTATCTGAAATGCCCCGATGTTAGGCATCGAGATTTCAGACGATGAATATCCCCAATGCTCACTAATTTTTTATCCGACGGAGTTTAAATGTGTGGTGTGTTTGGCATTGTAGGTGAATATTGCTCAGCAAAAGCACATGCTGCTTTTGCGACGCTGCAACACCGCGGGAGAGATAATAGTAAGGTGATCGAAGCACCGGGCGTGTTTTTAGGTCACCATCGCCTCGCAATCACCGATCTGCACCCCCGCGCCCACCAGCCGATGCGTTGCGGCAATCTGTTATTGAGTTTCAATGGTGAAATCTATAACCATCGTGCCTTACGAAAAGCACTCCCGCCCCAAACCTGGGAAACCTCAAGCGACGCCGAAGTTATCCTCGCAGCCTATGCCGAGTGGGGTATCGATTGCGTAGAGCAGTTCGAGGGAATGTTTGCCTTTGCACTGTTAGATGGCGATACGCTCTATCTTGTGCGCGACCGCTTTGGTGAAAAAAGCCTTTTTTACCATCTTAGCCCAACCGGAATAGTGTTTGCGTCAGAAATCAAAGCCATCAAGCCCTTTTTAAGTTCGGTTCGGCTCAATGAGGACGCCTTGCATAGCTATCTCAGCTTTCTGGCCCCTACCCCACCGCACACTTTTTACCAAGGCATCACTAAACTACAAAGCGGCGAATATGTATGTTTTCAGCACGGACAGATTAGCCAGCAAAGCTATTATTACCCGCTCGCGACTCCACCGAACATAATCGCCGAACAGACGACAGCGTTAGAAATCATTGAAACTAAACTTCAGCACTCAATTCAAACGCGCTTAGACACCACTGTACCTGTTGCAGTACTGCTGTCAGGTGGCTTAGATAGTGCGATGATTTGTGCAATTGCTGCACAGCAAGGCAAAAAATTACCCGTATTTACATTAGGATATGCGGAATATCCGGCCTACGATGAATGTAGCAATGCTAAAGCGACTGCTGATTATTTGGGACTCGAGCATACTGCCGTGATCATGGGGCAGCAAGATTTTGAAGCCAATATAGATCAGCTACTCACGCATTTAGATGAACCACTCAATGACCCTGCCGCTTTACCCTTGTCTCTCCTGCTGCAAAAAATTGCCGCCGAGGGTTTTAAAGTGGTGTTGAGTGGTGAAGGTAGCGATGAATTATTTTTAGGCTATCGGCAATATTTTGAATTTCTAGACATTGAAAATGCCGCGCAGTTGCAGCATAAAAACTGGCTAAAAAACTACTTTCATGCCCACTTTAGCCTGCAGCGTGAATGGGAATGGTATAAGCGCATCTTTGATAACAGCTTGTTATTCCGCACCTCGGGCGAAAACTTTACAGATTTACAACAAAATCAGATTTTACGTCGCAATGTCAAAGATAACCATAGCCTGCAGTACTTGGCCCCTTATCTAGCGAAATATCACGCAAGTGGTCATGCGCACCCAGCGCAGTGGTATAGCATGATTGACTTAAGTCTGTTTGTGGGCGAACACTTTCTGACCAAGCTAGACCGGGTTTCTATGGCACATACGCTTGAGGCCCGGACGCCCTTTTTAGATCATCATCTTGCTAACAGCGTGCTAAGTATCACGCCGCAACTGCGCATAGGTGACGGCCAAACCAAAAGCCTATTGAAACAACTGGCGCGCAGCTATCTAAGTGAACCAATCATTAGCCGGAGGAAAAAGGGTTTTGCCAATCCCTATCTGGAATGGCTAATTGCTTCCAAACGCATTGAGCTTATTCGTAGCGTCAACGCCAAAACGGGATTGTTTCATACCCAAGCGCTCGATGACTATATTGCATTAGGGCGCCGCGGGAAATTTAAGCAACATATCTGGGGCTTATATGTTTTAAGTCACTGGCTAGATCGGGAACTGCTGTAAGCGCTCAATTGAGTCCGCAGATATACAGCTAAAGCCTTGTTCATCTCGCCCAGTTTTCGCAGCTTTTGCTAAGATTATTATTGCCAACCCCTGCGAAAATCTATATTTTAGCCAACCTTTAATCTATTATCCTTAGTAATGCAGTCGACCTTAAGTTTGTGCGTGAAAATTCAAACTCTATTATTGTTTAGCTTATTCATTTTTCTGGAGTGCTCCATGGACGCCCTTGCTGCCACCTCAAAGTTTGACACCGAAGTTTCAGACTTACTTAGCCAAATGACTTTGGAAGAAAAAGTCGGCCAAATGACGCAAATCGATTTTTCAGTCATAGGCGCAACCGAAGGCACGGAAACCTCGCTGATCGATCAAGAAAAACTTGACGCGGCGCTAAATGATTATCACGTCGGTTCAATCTTAAACACGCCCAGCACTCCCAATAATAGAGCCCGCTCGGTAGAGGTCTGGCGTGATTTACAACAAACCATCCAAACAGCTGCGGCTAAAACTCGGCTAAAAATCCCCGTGCTGTATGGTATCGATGCGATTCATGGTGCAACTTACACCGAAGGCGCCACGCTGTTTCCGCAAGCGATAAGTATGGCCGCAACCTTTAATCCAGATTTAAGTTTTCAAACCGGTGAAATTACTGCAAAAGAAATTCGGGCTTCGGGCTTATTGTGGAATTTTTCCCCGGTAATGGATATGGGACGGCAACCCTTATGGCCACGCTTATGGGAAACCTATGGCGAAGATGTACATCTCGCCACAGTCATGGGATCACGCTTTATCGAAGGCCATCAGGGCAACGATTTTGCGGCTCCCGATAAAGCCCTGACTTGTCTCAAACACTATGTCGGTTATAGCTTGCCGTTTAATGGTAAAGATCGCTCACCTGCCTTTATCAGCGAACGGCAATTACGCGAAGTATTTTTACCCACCTTTGCTGCTGGGGTTAAAGCAGGCAGCCCGACAGTGATGATTAACTCCGCCGAGGTAGACGGTATTCCTGGACATGCTAATCACCATTATTTGAATGATATTCTGCGGGGAGAACTTGGATTTACGGGCTTTACCTTATCCGATTGGGAAGATATTCAACGCCTATACACCCGCGATAAAATGGCCGCATCGCCGCGCGAAGCCGTAAAAATTGCGGTGATGGCAGGCGTGGATATGAGTATGGTGCCGTTTGACTTTTCATTCTACGAATTATTAGTCGATTTAGTAAAATCCGGCGAAGTGCCGATGGCCCGTATTGATGAGGCCGTGCGACGCATTTTAACGGTGAAATTTCAAGCAGGCTTATTTAATAGCCCCACACCGCCACTCTCTGCTTCTACAAATTTTGCCACTCCAGCAGCGACCGCCATTAATCGCCAAGCGGCACGCGAAGCAATCGTGTTAGCCAAAAATCAGCAGCACTTTTTACCGCTACCCAAATCCGCCAAGATTTTGGTTACAGGTCCGACCGCAAATTTACTGAGTGTCATGAATGGTGGCTGGACCATCACTTGGCAAGGGGATGCGGAACACTGGTATCCCAAAAATAAATTAACTGTGCTCCAAGCATTGCAACAACGCAGCACAGGTCGAGTCACCTATATCGGTGGCAAAAGCTTTAATGACCCTATCGACCTCGCTCAGGTACGACAAGCAGCGGCTGAGCATGATTACATTCTGTTAAGTTTAGGTGAAAATACCTACACCGAAACCTTAGGCAATCTCAGTTCATTATATTTACCCCCCGAACAATTAGCCTTAGCACACACGGCATTTGCGACGGGTAAACCTGTGATTTTACTTACCTTTGGCGGACGCCCACGCATTATCACCGCGATCGCAGAACGCGCGGATGCGGTTATTTTAGGGTTTTTACCTGGCATGGAAGGCGGCGAGGCGCTGGCAGATATTTTGTACGGTGACTATAACCCCGATGGCAAATTGCCGATCAGCTATCCACGCGACACCAATGACAGCGTGTTATACGATCATAAACCGATGGAAGCCTTTGAACCCAATAGCTATAACCCTCTGTATAAATTTGGACATGGGCTAAGTTATACCACTTTTGCCACCCGTAATCTCAAATTGGATAAACAGCAATTCACGCAACAGGAAGCCATTCAGGTAAGCGTTGAGGTGGAAAACACGGGTACGCTTGCAGGCAAGGAAACCGTTTTAGTCTATGTGCATGATCTCGCGGCTTCAGTTACGCGACCTAATAAACAACTCAAGGCATTTCAAAAAGTCTTGCTTGCACCTGGAGAAGTAAGGCCACTCAGCTTTAAACTGACCCCGGAAGATTTATCATTTATTGGCGTCGATTTAAAACG
>SXIZ01000038.1 GCA_005779525.1 Methylococcaceae bacterium | reverse complement strand
GTTATAAAATTTGAACGGTGAGTCCATAAAAATTGCAAAAAGGCATACAATTTTTGCAGACCCATACAAAAATTGCAGTCAACGAACAATAGCTACACAACCCAGAGCGCAGTAATCTGGGCTATTTTGAAGTTGTGTTAGATGTAGTCGCGTTTGGAGTGTTTTGAATTTCAGCGCTTGCCCTTACCGACTCTGCGTATAACTGTTCCAACTCGGCATGATAGGCTTTCCGTAGCACTAATTCCTCTATTTCTAAATCATCCAGCTCATCTAGCGGATAAGCTAGTGCTTCCGGTGCATGCTCAGCATTTTTGATATTCAAATCAGGCGATGACTTAATTGGGCTTGTATCGTCGGCTTGCGTAATAATCAAAGTTGCAAGCTGTTTGATTTGTTGGAATTCTTTAGTTTTACCGGATTTATAGGCCGCAATCAACATGCGTAGCAAATCTGCTATCCCTATAGGAACGCTGATTCTAACATTGGATTCTGTAGTTTTACGCCCTGCCCCTTCCCGTTTTCCACCGCGCATCAGCAAATCTCATAGCAAAAGTTAGATTATATGAGTATTTGGCAGAAATTCAATTTACGCAAACTTATCCACGAAAGCACTTTTTATAACCATTTGTACATATAAAAATCTAAATGCAACGTAATTTTTCCTTTACGCTAGCTACATTGAGGTTGTTTCATAAGATTGAATAGTGTTTTTCCTATTTCGTTATTTACTTTTATTACCATATGAGCGACATTATTACACAGCTTAAGCTAGGGTGAGTGATTAAGCTCCCTGCATAATTGATAGTTATTGTGCAACAAAGCAATTTTGCTTGCTAGACTAATTAGGCAGAATTCAAAATATACTAATGTAAATAATGAGTACGCTTAAAACATCCTACTCTACAAGTCTGACATGAGATGGCTTATGAAATTACACACTTACAGAACACTCAAAAACGCTTCCAATCTCGGACTATCCATCACCGTTTCGGCTTGTCTGCTGAACTTAAATACCGTCAATGCGGACAACACCCTGAACTCGAATCCTGCGGCCACCAGTATCCCCAAACCAACTTATGCACGCCCCGGGATGGCAGCTTACAACTTTATGATGGATGATGCCTTGCTTGGCAATGCTTATGAGAAGCCTGTATGGAATTTACATGACACCTTGCACTTACCCAGCTGGTTATCGGTTGGTTTGGAACATCGCACTCGTTATGAATCATTGTCAGAGGCTTTTAAAGGTTCTGTGGGAAGTTTCGCCGCACAAAAATCTCAGGGAGGCGATCAAATTATCGGTTTGCAAACTGATTTATGGCTACAAGCAAAATTCAATAAATTGCGCATTGCCACGGAATTTTTAGATGCGCGCACCACTGGTCAAGATGAGGGCGGGAATAACGCCGTACCCTTTCCGATCAATAACTCTACAGTAGATACTTTAGATTTTGCGCAGGGCTATATTTCCTGGGCGGATCAAAATTTTGTGCATTCGGGGTATGGTGTTGAATTCAAAGCAGGTCGGCAAACCTTTGATCTAGGTAGTCGTCGTTTAGTCGCACGTCCGATCTTCCGCAACACGGTGAATAATTTTACGGGCCTGAGAACTCGGGTAATTGATTATGATAAGTGGCAATTCAATGCTTTTGTTACCGTCCCTGTGATTCGCTTACCGAATTATAATTCGGTCACCCCCAATCAAAATTTGCAAAACCATCAGCAATGGGATCATGAAGACACCAATTCCTGGTTTTCGGGCGGTATTTTGGAAATCAGTAACATTTTCCAAGATATCAACGCAGATGTGTATTTATATCACTTAAGTGAAGGCGATAGCGGCAGCAATCCAACGCGTAATCGACGTTATTTCACGCCGGGGATACGTTTTTATCAAAAGCCCAGCAAAGGCAAATTTGACTTTCAAGCTGAGGGTATGGGGCAATTTGGGAATGTCAAATACGCGGCAACCAACACGTATGCTAATACCAGTCAAATCCATGAAGCTTGGTCCACCCATTTAGAAGCCGGATATAGTTTTGACCACCCCTGGTCGCCCCGGTTCTTCTTAGAATATGATTATGCAACTGGCAGCAAAAATTGGTCAGACAAATCGGGGAATGCGGTGGATGGTCGTTTTGACCCGCTCTATGGTGCTTCGGATTTCGATTTTGGCCCGACCGGGATTTATGGTGCGTTCCAACGCAGTAATATCAATTCTCCTGGCTATAAACTTAACTTTACGCCGTTCAAAGACCTCGAATTAGGGATTCATCAACGCTTAATCTGGTTAGCTTCCAGTCAAGATTGTTGGGGCGGTAATACCTGTACCGCCGCGACTACGCCCGCATTAGCCAACGGCCATGGCAGTTTTGTAGGTGATCAAATCGCCTTCAGAGCACGCTATAACTTGAATAGTAGTCTGAATTTTGAAGCAGGTTATTACCATCTGTTTGAAGGTGATTTTGCGAAAACCGCCAAAACGACCAACGCTACTGGCGGGACCAATGGCGTTGCCAGTGGAGTTGCTGCTCCGGGAGGAGATACCAATTACTTTTTTGTGCAAAGTCAATTGCGCTTTTAAGACGATTACTATTATTGAATTGCTGTGTAGACTGATAGGTAATCGCGTTATTTAATCCATCCCACTTGCAGTAATTAACTTAAATTATATCTTGGAGTTAACTATGCCCTACCCCAAATTTCTTGCCCTAAGTGGCTATTTACTGTTTAGTTTATTCAGTGCCTGCGCCACTGCCGATGCGACTATAGTAGCTGTGGCCGCAAATTTCACCAAGCCGATGACCGAGATAGCCGAGATTTTTGCAAAAGCTACCGGACATTCGGCGAAATTAGCTTTTGGTTCGTCGGCCAAATTTGTTTCACAAATCGAAAACGGCGCCCCGTTTGAAGTGTTTCTGTCAGCCGATGAATCTGGACCCGCCAAATTAGACAGCGACGGTTATGCTGTCGCAGGCACGCGCTTTACTTATGCCTTAGGCAAGCTAGTGCTTTGGTCTGCCCAGCCAGGGTTGGTGGATGCACAAGGTCAAGTTTTAACTACGGGCAGCTTTAAGCATTTAGCTGTCGCTGACCCCAAATTGGCGCCTTACGGTGCCGCGGCGATTGATTTCCTGAAGCGTAAACAGTTATTAGAGAAAATCCAACCGTTGCTGGTATTGGGTGAAAATATTACTCAAACCCACCAATTTGTGAGCACCGGCAATGCAGAATTAGGTTTTGTCGCCTTGTCGCAAGTGATTGAAAATGGCAAAATTGGGAGTGGTTCTGGGTGGATTATCCCCAGTTCGGAATACAGCAGCATTAAACAAGGTGCAGTACTACTGCAAGCTGGGGCTGAAAATCCTGCGGCGGTTGCCCTAGTTAAATTTTTAAAATCCACTGAAGCCTTAGCGATTATTCGCAAATATGGCTACGATTTAGCGGATAAGTGAGCATGTTGACTACTGCTGATATAGCCACAATTTGGTTAACACTTAAACTCGCGGTAATTTCGACCGTCATTATGTTAATTATTGGCACTCCTATAGCTTGGTGGTTAGCACAAACGCAGTCGCGTTGGAAAGGTATTGGTAATACCTTGGTAGCATTGCCTATGGTATTACCCCCTAGTGTGCTAGGGTTCTACCTCTTAGTATTAATGGGCCCCAAAGGAATGATTGGGCAGCTTACATTAAAACTAGGCTTGGGAACATTGCCTTTTACTTTTGAAGGCTTGGTGATTGCCTCGGTCCTGTATTCGATTCCATTTGTGGTGCAGCCTTTACAAACTGCGTTTGCTGCTATAGGAAAACAACCCTTAGAAGCCGCTGCAACCTTAAGGGCAAGTCCGCTAGATACTTTTTTTACTGTAGTCATCCCCCTCGCCCGCCCCGGCTTTTTAACGGCTACGATTTTAGGGTTTGCGCATACTGTGGGCGAATTTGGAGTAGTGCTGATGGTCGGCGGCAATATTCCTGATAAAACCCGGGTGGTGTCTGTGCAAATCTACAATCATGTAGAAGCCTTGGAATATGAACAAGCACATCTCCTCGCCGGGGGATTATTGCTGTTTTCCTTTACGGTGTTATTAATCATGTATAGCGTGCTGAAAACCTCACCTGTGGCACACCCAGTCAAATGAAGCAACCCGTCATAGCGCAATTCAAATTAAATTACGGGGAATTTCAGCTGGAGGTTGATTTGCAACTGCCAGAAACGGGGATTACTGTATTATTTGGGCATTCCGGTTCGGGAAAAACCACTTTACTCC
>SXIZ01000037.1 GCA_005779525.1 Methylococcaceae bacterium | reverse complement strand
TTGCCTTCACCAAATTTAACGGAAATATTTTCAAACAGGGGTTTAGCCCCAAATTGCATGGTAATGTTAGCTGTAGAAATCAAAAGCGTGTTCCTGCGGATAAAAAATATAAAGGGTCTACGCCTATATTAAAAGCGCAGTATCAATAGCGATATAACGGTCAGCGGCCTGAATTAACGAAGGTGCGGTTAAACCCGGTACGCCATACACCAAAGTTGCGGTTGTGGGTTTGATTTTATGCAGCAGCAAATCAAAATCGCCATCACCAGAAACTAATATAATTTCATCGACGTGTCCTGCATAATCCAAAACATCCAAAGTAATACCCACATCCCAATCACCTTTGGCCGATCCATCGCTACGTTGAATATAGGGTTTCAGTTTAACCTCAAAGCCAATCGTTTTAAGAATATTCTGAAAGCCTTGTTGTTTGGCGTCACCTTTGTCGATGGCGTAGGCAAACGCCGCTGTAATCTGCCGCTCTCGACTAATTTGCTGCCAAAATGCCGAGTAATTAAAGTGGCGGTGGTAAATTTGCTTGGTGGTGTAATACACATTTTGCACATCTACAAAGATGGCGGCGCTTCGCATCGAATTTACGCTAAAAATGAACAGCAGTAATCTGTGCCCACATGAATTTTTAGGTTAAATTTTGAATTTGCAGGCACATTAAAGGCTTCGCCGCCTTTGACAGCTATCCATGCCTCGTCACCCGGTAATTGCACTTCCAGTTCACCTGCCAGAATTTCCATTAATTCAGCCGCGCCCGTGCCAAAGGTATATTCGCCAGGGAGCATAAAACCCAAGGTTTTTTGGCTGCCATCGGCAAATTTTAGGGTACGGCTAGTCACTTTGCCATCAAAATAGACATTGGCTTGCTTAACCACCGTGACGTTATCAAATTCTGACATGCTTAAATCCTCTCTAAGTAATAAAATTGGGAGCGCAATCATACCAGAATTGTAAGTCGCTTAGTGTTAAGCGGCAGCGCTCAGTTGGTTTTCTGCGAGTTTTTCGACTAAAAATAAGCGGGGCGCGGTTGCGTGTGGGTGCGTGCTCAAAAGCACTTCACAGTTAAATTGCGTACTGGGTAACTGTGCGATCCAGTCAGATACCGCCTGGGTTTCTTCAGCCCCTCCTGGGTGTCCTGGATAGGCCAAAATACTAAGCAGGCCTGTCGTACTTAGCAGGTTTACACTGGCGGCTAATGCGGTTAGGGTCGATGCAGTTTGAGTGATCAAATGTTTTTCTGCTCCAGGGAGATAGCCTAGATTAAACATGATAGCCTGAATTTTGCCATGTTCAGACACAGGAATCAGCTGTGCTAGCTGCGCGTGACTTTCGCTAAATAACTCAGTAAGTTCAGCTAACTGCGCTGCTTGCAAGCGGGTTTGGGTTGCCAAGATGGCGGCTGGCTGAATATCAAAGCCATACAGTTTACCTGTAGGTGCAATATGTTGTGCGAGAAACAGGCTGTCATAGCCATTGCCTAAGGTTGCATCTATCGCAATAGCGCCAGGAAAAAGGTGGGGTCTGATGCGTTGATGCGCTTGCATTAACAAGCTGTTGGCGTGTGACATGTCTTTAATTAAGCTTGAACAGCGCGTAATACTGCGTTTACGGCGTCGGGGTCTAAGGCATTGACTCTATGCTGTTGCTGGCACAATGCGCCCCGAAAGCCTAAATAGTCGGCACCGAGTTTGTTTAATTCCGGGATATCGTGCAAGCGTAAGGAACCTGCTAATCCGCTGATTAAATTTAGGCTGTGTGCCTGAGTAACAAATTCGCTTAATGTAGCGGGGGATAACAGTTGTACCAATGAACCTGTTTGTTTATGCTGAGTGTCCAACATCACGCCAGTGAATCCTGCGTGTTTTAGGCTAGGCAGGAGGGCGAAGTCGGGTTGCGCATCCGCAAACATCACTGCAATCAACGCCTGCCCCTGGTCACACAGTGGGCGCAAGGACTCTAATACGGCCAGAGGATTGCCCGCCGGGAAAAAACCAATTTTGATGTAATCGACCCCAGTCGTCGCCACCTCAGCTACCGCCGGGTAAACAATCTCAGGCTGTAAGCTTAAATCGCCGATGGTGGCACTGATCGGGCAGCGTCCTGCAATATGGGTGACTATTTCGCGGATATCGGCTACTGCTAATGCACCCAAGGCCCCCGCGGCGGGTTGTTTTAAGTCAATAATATCAACACCCGCAGCCAAAGCGGTTAAGGCTTCGGCTAAACAATTGACGCTGGCTAGCATTTTAGACATGGTTAACCTCGGCCAGATGTGCATCCACGACGGTCATTAACCACTCCCAGGCTTCTTGCTCGCGCGCACCTGCGGTTTTAGTGAAACCAATAGTCAGATACTGCAATTCACTTTGAATTTTTGCTACCGGTAGCATGTGCAGGCGACTGACTAAGATCGCCAATTCTAAGACGGCAAATTGTGCACGGTTAAAGCCTTGAAAAGGCGCGTGGGTGACACTATGCACCGCGCGGCAAAATAATTTCGGTCGCGTCGCGTCGTCTTCTACGCGAATTAATTCAACCTCGGTATGCGCCAAGGCCGCTTCGAGCACCTGTCCGGCAATTTTTTCACTGGCACGCAACGGCCAATCGCGACGCCCAGTCAGGCAGCCTGCAAAAATACGTACATCATCACAATAATTGAGGACTGCACAGCGGGTGGCTAAGAGATTATCAAGCGTGGTGGAGGGGCGAAAGGGCAAAATGATAAATTCATCGGCTTGCACATGAATTCCCATCGGTGCGATGTGCGCTACATTTGCAAGATTTTGTGTGGTAACCAGGGTTTCTTGAATCATGAAGTACAAAAATATTCAGCTGACTAGCATTAAAGTAACTTTGCGCTAGCAAATTCTACCTATTATACTCGATGTTCAAATTTTTAAATTTCAAACAGCCTGATCGTAATAGTTCATCTAGCCATTGGGGTACTTTAACGAAGTTGTCTATTCTAAATGCCCACATCTTGACTACTCATATGCTTACCCGAAGACATCATGCGTTACATGGATTATGTTATGTCCGGGCAAACTGGAAGTAACCCCAGATGTTTTACAAATGGGTTAAAGTCGCGATCCATAAATAACAACGGTAAGTGATTTTCAATGCAAAAGGTGGCGATGATGATATCGCTTGTTTTGCGAATAGTGATGCCATTTTTACCGAGGGTGCGATAATTTTCGGCGCATTTTTCAACTAAAGCGGCATTAAAAATGGAATATTGATCCAATGTTGCAAGGGTTTTCTTGGCTTTTAGGTAATCCCGATCGCTCCTGAAGCCCTGTAGTATTTCCAAAAAGATAATATCGGCAATTGCCACAGGTCCCGCAATAAGGGCAGCATCCAGTGTGTCTGTATGGGTGTTAATAGTGCCGTTGAAGTAGTCGATCCAAACGCTGGTATCAACCAGTATCATTTGCCGCCCCGCATCTCATCTAAGTTTCCTTCCCATTTAAGCGTACCGCGCAATTCTCGTATGGCTTGTTGCTCATTTCTTTGCACTAACAGCTTAAGTGCATGCTCAACCACGTCTTTTTTTGATTTTAAGCCGCTGACCTGAATAG
This sequence comes from Methylococcaceae bacterium, assembly GCA_005779525.1. Taxonomy (GTDB): domain Bacteria; phylum Pseudomonadota; class Gammaproteobacteria; order Methylococcales; family Methylomonadaceae; genus SXIZ01. The sequence goes on along the minus strand of SXIZ01000037.1, from coordinate 8,240 downwards.
CTTTAGTTATCAGTTCGTCGTCTATCACAATATTCGTTCTCATGTTGGTTTAGCTCGATGTGTATAAAAGTTATTTTTATACACCATAATATTAATGAGAACAGTACATGTCAATCAAATGCGCTTTGTTCTTTAAGCTAATTCAGGAAGGGATTAGCGCTTATCTATCCTCACCCACCAGGGTGTTTGCTTAGATACGCTCAAAGGTAGGGTTTCTTGCAACAGCGCAAGTATGCGCTCTTGATCATGGATAGGAAATGCGCCGACGATTCGCAGATGAGCTATCTCAGGTGCACAGGTAATAAAACCATGTCGATAGCGGTTCAGTTGGAGAACGAATTCACTGAGGGGTAAGTTGTCGGCCAGTAAAATACCTTGGGACCAAGCGGGTTGATGGGCTTCAACTTTAGTAACCACATCTATCTGTTCTCGGTTGAAATTAGCCGCCTGACCAGCCTTTAAAATTTGCGACGAGGTAGTATTGTTCGCGGGTTGAATATTGATAGCCCCCTGATAAACCGCGGCGTGGCAATCAGTGGTTTGTTCCCGCACACTAAAGCGCGTGCCTAGTGCCCGAACCCGGCCAGCTGAGCAATCGACCACAAAAGGACGGTGTACATTGCTATTATCATGAGCGGTTTCAATGTAGATTTCGCCCCGTACTAAGGTTAATCGCCGCAGGTTCGGGCTAAAGTCGACATTAATGGCGCTGGCTGTATCCAGGGTGACGATACTGCCGTCAGCTAGCGTGATCGTCTCAATTTCGCCCACACCGCTATGAAAATCTGCTGTCCATGCCTGCCAATAGCCCTGACGCGAAACGTGCCAGCTTGACATGCCTAGCGCACATAACACCGCGAGGGTTTTAAGTGCTTGGCGGCGCTGCAAATTAGGCGAGTTTAGGGCGGATATTGAAGCCTGCGCAGGCAAGCTATTAAATTTATGAGTGAAAAATTCTACTCGTTGCCAAGCGGCGCGATGTTCCGGTTTAGCGTTCAGCCATGCTTCCCATTGTTCATGCTCGGTATGCGAGGTAGATTCACAACCTAATAGTGCAAACCATTCAGCAGCTTCTGCCAGTACGGCAGGATTTATATCGTGGTTATTTTCGCGCAGCATAGCTTTTCCTTAGAAATTCGCCATCAGACAGTGCAGCATGGCACGCGCCATGTATTTTTTAACCATACGTTCAGATACGCCTAGGCGCTCGCCAATTTGAACGTAGGTTAGGCCATCGAGTTGGGACATCAAAAAGGCACGCCTTACTTTTTTCGGTAGTTGATCAAGCAAGGCGTCGATTTCCTTTAGGGTTTCCAGAATAATCGCATGGTGTTCCGGTGAGGCCGTCACTTCCTCTGGGTTGGCTGCGATGGACTCCCAATAGGCTTGCTCGATCGCAGAACGTCGCCAATGGTTGACCAGGATGCCTTTGGCTATCGTGGTGAGTTAGGCTCGCGGCTCGCGAATACTGTGCACATCCCGCGCTGCTATTACTCGCAGAAAGGTATCATGAGCGTGGTCTTCGGCTTGGATGCGGCAGGCAACTTGTTTATGTAACCAGTTCAGTAACCAAGAATGATGCTCCCGATATAGCAGGGTTACGGCAGTGATCCTGCTTTGGTCAGTTGCCGACATTCGGAGCTCCCGCCAACCAAGATAATATTTTTACTATGATCAAAAAATAACGTTGATAAAGCATGTGCGTTAGTCATTTAGGCATTGAGTTTGGGTTTCGCCATAATGAAAAGCAAATAACTTGCCAAGGAATTTAATGCGTTGTTAAACTGAATATTGTTACGTTTGAAAACTGCTGTCGCTAGACCTTGTATTTAAACAATGTTAATTAACATATAAAATATATGTTATATGCCATAAATAATTCATTAGGCATAAATTTTTAGCATCTCTAGAGTCGGGTGATCAAAACACCTGTTTTGTTGCAACGGATATCAAATTGTAGTGCTCCATAATGGATATTAGAAGTGGAGTATGTGAATGTGAACCTATTATCGTCAAGCAAATAACCGCCCGGTTCGTCCCTAAACCCAGGCAGTTAAAGCAAAATCAAACAAGTCAATTGTGATGAAGAAAATCCACTATTGCTGCACCGTCACAAACGACAACTTGCCCACCCCTGAGCATTGCGCACTGGCCATGATTTTGGCAACCGATTCAAACACCGCTGCCTTATCCGCCTGTAATTGCACATTCAATTCGGGATCGTGTTGTTGTAAGGCTTTAAGTTCGGCTTCCAGCGCTTCCAAGGCTACGGGTTTATCATCCAATTGCGCTTCGCCTTGTGCGGTCACGCTTAAAATGGTGACATGCTTATCCGGTGCAGGTTCTGTTTCCTCGGTTTTAGGCAGTTTAACCCGCACTACTTGGGTTAATAAGGGCGCGGTGACGATAAACACCACCAACAATACCAGCATCACATCCACCAGCGGTGTGACATTGATGTCGCTCATTTCACCGCCCTCATCATCGTTATGCATTTGTAGAGACATGCTGCTGCTCCTGATGGGTGGACATTAAGTCATTTTCAATGCAACGTTGTAAAAAGTCGTTGCCGATATGTTCCAGATGCACTAACTGTTGGCGGTTTTGGCGTAGAAAAAAGTTATAGGCGATCACCGCGGGAATCGCCACGGCAATACCTAACGCGGTCGCGATTAAGGCTTCGCCAATGGGGCCTGCCACCACTTCTAAACTGGCATTGCCTTGCACACTAATATCTTTCAGTGCGTGCATAATGCCCCACACCGTTCCAAACAACCCGATAAACGGTGCGGTACTACCAATACTGGCCAGCCAGCCTAAGCCTGAATCCATCAAGGCCTTTTCTTTTTGCAATTGCTGGCGTAAGGCGCGTTCCATCAACTCGTGCCAAGCGGCGTGCTGGTGTAAACTGAGGCTAGGTTGTTGTTTTGCTTTGGCATAGGTTTGTTTACCGGCCAATAAAATGCGACTCGCCTGGGTGGCGTTGTTTTGATCACTCGACGGCATTGACGGCGAACTAGGATCGAGTAAGGCTTGAGTTTCTATTTGCTGCATGATTTTACGATTACGGTAACGGTTACAGGCAATTTCACCAGCTTTTAACAGAATCACACTCCAGGTCAGGAGTGAAAAACAGCCGAGTAAGCACAAGGTGCTATCAACAATGGTGGTTTCTGAGAAGTTCAAGCGGGTCTCCTTTGTTATCAATAATTAAGTTAAGAAAATAAAACTAAGAGTAGTGTAGGTTGGGGTGACGCCAGGAACCCCAACACTTGGAGCGCCTATTGTTGGGGTTCGTAACCTCACCCCAACCTACGAAAATATTTGTATTCCGTGTAGCCCCACCGGATCATGCGATCCGGGCGGGTTAAACCTCCTTGTTAGCTCGAACGAGGGAGATGCTCGGGATGTCACATAATCTCAATCCAGTTCAAAATCTATCGGTACGGTTGCCCAACTGGCTTCCGGGGTATCACCGCGTTTAGCCGGGACAAAACGCCAGTTTTTCACTGCCGCCAGTGCAGAATCGTCCAATTCCTCATGACCACTGGAGCGTTGTACAAACAGCTTTTCACACTGCCCACTGGCACTGATATACACTCGAAGTAACACCCGGCCTTGCCAGTGGTTTTGCCTTGCTGTCAGCGGATAGTCTGGAATCGGATTATGCAAATAATTGGCATTCGAACTGGAAGGTGTATAGCGTTCATTAAGTGGTGTTGCCGCCGGGGCGTTATGCGTGACGACAGGCGCTGCAGGTGCAGGCATCGGTTCCGGTGCACTTTCCGGCTCTTCCTGCGCTTTTTCTACTTGCTTAACGACAGCGTCACGGTGCACAGGTTTAGGCTTGGGCTTTGGTTTTTTAGCAGGTTTAGGCTGCGGCTTTTGGGTCACTTTGGGCTTCACTGGTTGAGGGGGAACCACAGCCTGATTCGGTGCGGGTGGCGCCGATAACACCATTGCAATCATGGGTAAAGGAGCTGCGGCGCTAAAGGGCGGCGGAGTAGGGCGGGTGAAATACCAGAAAAACACCGCCACATGCAGCAAAATGGCAATCACCGTCGCCGAAGCCACGGCTGAATAGCGCAGCAATCTTTTCGTGCTGGTCAGGATGACCGGAGGAAAATCACCAGCGGGTCGCATTGACGTCTCCGCAAGAAAAAACCGGGTAAAATGAAAACGCGGGTTAGTAGGCATTAACAACTTATCCTTTTTTAGTGTTTTTAATGCCAGCCCGCAAATCGACTTGCCTATCCGCTGGGCTTGAAACCATAGATGAATGTCGAGCAGCAAAGGGATGCTGGTCATCACTGAACAACTGCTGCTGTTGGGTTAAAAGACGCTGTTCCAATTGGTTCATTTGCATGAGCATCACTGCTTGCGTATCCTTCATCAGTTGAATTTGCTCCTGCAAAAATTCAAAATGTACCTGGAAATAGCGGGCGGTAGGGAAGTTTCTAGGCGCTTTGGAGGTAGTGTACGCTTCCTCAGGATGCAGTTTGGGGTGTTCGGCATTCGCAGAATCGCTCATATCGTTTCCTTCTTGAGTGTTAAATTTTAAGCGTTTATTGTTGGGTAACAACGAAATGGTTGAGGTTCGTTCATACTTGCTTCCGCTTTGGTACATAACTGCACCAAGTTATAGTCAATATCTGCAACACCAAAAATGCAATGCATTGCAAGCAAGCTACTAATTCTCAACCCATTAAATTTGTGAGGCGGTTTTGCGATAAGCATGCATGAATGCAGGATGTAGAGCACCACCACGGGTGGTCTAGGGATAAATCAGTTGCCGAGCAAACCATCATTCCAAACGAAGCATCGAAGCGCAGTTTATGTTGGATTGCTAAAGCAAATCCGCCTTGCAGCTTTTTAAAAAGGGTAGGTTGGGGTGACGGTATGAACCCCAACATAAACTGCGCGTCAGGTGTGCGAAAATGATGTGGTTCGTTACCTAAACCTACAGCCCTTACAGCTTTAATCCCTGCAAGCAGTAGCAGCATATTGTTTAAGCTGATGTTGCGCTTTTGCCCGCAGCTTTTGCAACCAACGAACAACCCCCGTCACAAACAACACCGGACAAGCCAAACCACTCAAAAACACTAAAATTCGCCCCGTCCACCCAAACGGTTTCCCCGCGTGTAGCGGCATTTGCCAATGGGTAAAAGTTTCGCCTGCCGTCCCAGTCACTGGATTATCGTCGTCCAGTATTTTGCCGCTATATTGATCCATGACAATGCAGCGCCGATGCAAAAAACTGCCCACTTCTTGCACATCATCTTTACACACAGTGTAAGTGCTACTCGGATCATGGATACCGTAAATAGTGTCCAGCCGCCCAGAAGGATAGCGTTGCTCAGCAATGGCAACGGCTTTAGCCATCGGTAGCGGTGTGGTATCTTTGCTTGGGGTGGAATTAAACCAGTAACGGTAAGTAACGGGAGAAAACAATTCAATGACTGGCACTACATGCTTCGGTACGACCATATACACGCCAGAAAACAACACTGGTAACAACACCAGCGTCGAATAAAAGCCAACGGTTTTATGTATATCAAAATTAAGCCGTTCAATACTGGTTTGGCGCTTGATACTGAGGGCTTGCAGCCATTTTCCCGTGAACGGCCACCAAAGGATTAGCCCCGTCAGCGTCGAAATAATCAGCAGAGCTCCCATTGACCCGACAATCAAATTGCTAAAGCCTTGTTTAAGTAACAAGGCATAGTGCAATTCAAACATCAAGCCGATAAAAGTTTTAGGAAACAAACCATTTGCAGTACCCATCAAACGCTTCCCCGTCACTTGTGCGGTGTAAGGATCGACCGCCACCTGCCAACGTTCAACATCCCCACTAGTTAAAGGCTGTACAAAACGTAATTGTACTGTCGCCTGCTGATTGCGCGGATAGGTAGTAAAGACATGTTTAGCGGGTGGTGGCATCGCTAAAATCCCATTGTCAATTATCACCGCCAGCGGTTTATAACCTTGATGGTCTGGCGGTACGGAAACGGTCAATAAGTTGGGGTTTAACAATTCATCAATTTCTGCATAAAACACCAAAACACTTCCGGTGATACCGAAAATTGACGCGAATAGTCCTAATACCAATCCAAGCCATAGATGTATTTTTAGCCAAAATTTGCGGCGAGTTTTAAGAGTTAAAGCCATAGTCATTATGAATATACAGGGTGGACATCGCTTTTATGCCCACCAAATAAGATATGAGTTGCGTTGTAAATGGTGGGCAAAAAAGCCTGCCCACCCAATAATTCTAAAACTCCACTTTAATTGATCCCATGAAAGTACGCGGCGCACCGGGTTGAGTTAAATAGCCATTAAATGCGGAAGTTTCATAAATCGTCTTATCCAATAGATTATTAACATTCAGTTGGGTAGTAATCTTCAAATTTCCAACTTTCCAGATATAGCCCAGCAACGCATCAACTCGAACATATCCCGGCATTTGCCAGTTATTGAGATTATTTCCTTCACGTTGTCCGACGACATAAGCTCCAGCACCAAAACTTAAACCACGTAACAATGGATCCTGTACCGCGTATTTAGCCCAAAAGCTCCCTGCATTTCGGGGAATATTCCAGAATCGATGCCCTAAAATGCTCTTATTGTTATCTTTGGTAATTTCAGCATCAGTATAGGAGTAAGAGGCTATCAAACTCAGGCCATCCGTGATTTGCCCAGAAATATCGACTTCTATGCCTTGGCTTCGAGCTTCGCCAGTTTGCACGGAAAATCTTGAATTGGTCGGGTCTGGTGTAGCTATATTTTGTTTAATTAATTCATAAAACGCGACGGTGGACATCAGTTTTTTGTCGAATAATTCAGTTTTAAAACCCACCTCATGTTGCTGGGCTGTCTCGGAGTCTAGCGGTTTACCATTGGATGCCAGGGCAGAATTTGCACCACCCAAAGACTCTACATAATTGCCATATAGCGCCAACCAAGGCCAAGGTTGATATAGGACACCTACACGGGGACTAAACGCATCATTTTGAACCTCCGTTTCGCTATTGCGGGCAGTTTCAATCGATGTTGAAGCAGCACCACTACGCCGAGTTGCCCAATCATAACGTCCGCCACCCATAATATGCAGCTTGTCGAACAGGGTAATCTGATCCTGGAAATAAGTCCCGAACCAATCTTGGGTCAGAGTGCTAAAGTTATTAAAATTAGTTGCCGAGATTGACGGAACTTGTCCATAAACAGGATTAAAAATATCTACTACTGGTCTATGGGTTGCAGGCGCAGGGCCAGAAAAGCCTTGACCACTAAAATCCTCCCAAAAGAAATCAAATCCCGCTAAAACTTGATGTTGAGTGCCCCATAACTTAAATTTTCCAGTAAGGTCTAAATTAGTCGCAATGGTATCGGTAATATCGATCGGCCTATCGGTTATGTTGCGATTTGCCGTATTATTAGTGGGAATCACTGGCCCTGGAAAGAACGACGAATTGTTGATCTGATAGTCCAGTTTGTAATAATGAAAACGATGCTGTATTTTCCAGTCATCGTTGAATTGGTGTGACCAATCGAAACCAATGAGAAACTTATCGAATACAGATTTTTCATTATCCGTTCCAAAACCATAATAGCGGTTGATGGGTACATTGACCGGACGATTACCTAGGACAGGTAGCCCGGTATAGCTGGTGCGTGTGTCGTATTGATATTCCAAATTCAAATTAACCTCCGTCCGATCACTCGGCTTCCAACTCAATGATGGCGCAAAAAACACCCGTTCCTGCTCCATCGTGTCTATAAATAGATCATTGTTTTGATAGGCTAAATTCAGACGGTAAAGTAACGAATGATCTTTATTAAGCGGGCCAGTCGCGTCCGCCGTCGTACGGTATAAATCATAAGAGCCGAATTGTTGTTCCAATGAGTAATAAGGGGTATCCAGTGGCTTTTTAGTCACCACATTGATCAAGCCGCCGGGTTCAATCCGGCCATAGGCCGCTGCGGCAGGCCCTTTAAGCACTTCCAGTTGCTCTAAGTTAGCAACATCATGCTGCGCACGCCGGATACGCAAACCATTGCGATAGACAGTTGTCGTACCATCGGTCTGAAAGCCACGCAGATGAAAGCCTTCATACATGGGATCAGTCGCCCAGACTACGCCACTAACATTTTTCAGTGCATCTTTTATTCGAATCGCCTGTTGGTCTTTTAATACCTGTTTGGGTATTACTTGGATCGACATGGGGGTTGCCATAAGCGGT
>SXIZ01000036.1 GCA_005779525.1 Methylococcaceae bacterium | reverse complement strand
TCACCAAAGATGCCGCGTCCAATCCAGCTAATTTTGGCATTAATTACAATTCATTCGATATTTCTCGCAACATGGCTGATGATGTATTTACTAATCAAAAAGCCACTGCAAGTGGTCGTGATTTCCGTACTGCACCCTTAATGGGCTTAGGTCGAATGGGACCTCCATTCTTGCATGACGCACGGGTATATTTAAGTCGTTTAACTTTTGGCATTACACCTGCAAGTACGGTAACCACCAATAAAGACGTGACAAATGCGCCTTTAGTAGTGCGTACTGTGGATGATGCGATTCGTGCAGCGATTGAATTACATGATTTACCCGCACCTGATGATGCCAATACCCCCAAAATTGCGGGTGCGGGCTGTCCTGTGCCAGCGGGTAGTGAAAGTTACTACGGTCCAAACCCTGCATCGGTCATTTGTCCTGCATACAACAGTGAGGTGTCTAAAACACATCGTGGTGAGGCTCGTGAAGTTATTCGCCGTTTCCGTAGCTTAAGTGCTGAAGATCAACAAGCCATGATTGAGTTCTTAAAACAACTCTAAGTGTTGCTTGAATCTCCGTAGTCGTAACTCAGCTGCGGAGATTGGGTTTTCAATACACAACAATTAAGACGGTGGAATCGCTTTGGATTTAGCGATAGCTTGGCTAAACAGTTAAACCAAGGCAGATTCTGGTCAAGAATATTTTCACCTTATTGAAGGTATAAAATTATGAAATTTAATAAGTTAAGCGTTCTCATATTTTCACTGTTTGTTGCAGATTATGCATTTGCAATCGATCCGGTGTACGAAGGGGCTAACGGTATTCGTGCAAAAGTATTTACCAACTGTTTGAAGTGCCATTCCTCTGAGCTCACTGGCTCAAAACGTAATGGCGCGCCAGCAGATGTTAACTGGGATACTTATGCTGCGGCCAAAGCCAAAGCAGGTCGTGCGATTCAGCGTGCGGTATATACCAAAGATATGCCGCCCGGATCTAGTGGGTTACCGATTTTGACTTCTGAGCAACAAGCAGCCTTGTTGGCTTGGAATAGCGCAGGCTTACCGCAATCCAGTACGCCGACTGGCTCATATAGTTACGATACCAATGTGCTAACTATTAATGTTGTGAATGTCGGAGTATTCACTTACAAAGCAACTATGACGGTTGTGCCTGATGGTAAAAGCCCGACAGGCTTAAGCTTTGTTTTACAAGGTGCACAAGAAGTGAGTGATAGCTCGGATAATGCAGCGTTTTATACACCTGTGTTTGAACATTTGCATTTGCCGAAAATCGAGCTGATCAGACAAGGTGCCGTGCAAAGTACCGTCAGTGCTGATTTATTATCAGTTAAAGGTTCTTCGCCGTTGCGGTTTCACTTGGTATATTACAAATAAGTCGATAGTGGTCTAAAAATTCGTGCCTTGTTGATCAAGGCACGAACTCTTCTTTTTTCGTTTCAGTGCGTCTCATCCAATAACAGCTGTTTTAATTGTTGGACTGCTTGGCTATTCGTTAAATAATTTTCATAAAATGCGCGGCTTGCGCTTGCATAGGCTACACGTTGTGCTGAAGAGCGACTTAAGTGCAAGATAGCGTTAGCCAGTTCTGTTGCCGATCCAGGGGTTACCGTCATAAATGCAGAAGCTGCGGCTTGCGCGTTTACCCATTCGGTATTTGCAGTGATGATGCTGCGTCCAGCAGCGGCGTAGGCATAGAGTTTCAGTGGGCACACGCGTTGCGTTTTAGCAGAAGTACCAAACACCCCTAAACAGATATCAGCCTCTGCAATTTCCTCCACTAACTGTTCTTGGCTAATCCAGGTGTCAATCCAGGTTAAGCGGTCTGGGAACTGCTGTTGTAACTCGCGTACTTGAGCCGCCAGTTGTCCATTGCCAATGATTTTAAACTGCAATTGCGATTCGGCCGCCAGTAAGCGGATGGCGTTTACGATGACATCAATGCCGTGCAACGGTATCAAGGTCCCCACAAATAAAATTTTTAGCGTGTCTTGCGGCGCAGCTTGATAGGCAGGAAGCTTTAAGCTGGCTTCATAAGTGCTGAGTGGAATAGCGGTAAACAGTGCTTGCGGTAGCTTAAACAGTGCACTCAAATAGGCGGCATTCTGCGGTGTATCGACCACGACTGCGCTGCAATGCTGGTAGGCATAGCGTTCAACCTTAAAGAGTAGTTTGGCGAGCAGCGTGTGCGCTTTAAGGAGTTGCCGATCACAGACCACAGTATCGTATAGCGAAATAAAGGCGTCCAAGATTAAACGCTGTGGGCGCAATTTTGTTGGCAAGCAGGCGAGTAAAGCACAGACAAAAACGCCAGGATAAGGCACATACACTAGAGTGCGCTGACGCTGCGCTATAAAACGTACCAGAATAAGAAGATGCCCAGTGACTAAGCGCGAGGCAGCTAGCAGGCTCCTAAGGACACTTTTATGCGAAATATTGTGCTTCCAGATGCTGACATGCAGTTGCGTGCAGTTAAACTCTGGGAGTGCTTGTAGATCTTGAAGACGATATTTGACGTTCGGATAGCCGTCAGAGGTCGGATAAACACCTAAGATCAATAAATCAGTTTGGGGGTTGGCTGGCATCAGGACAAATTCGGCTGGGACACGGGGATAATTGTGCCATTTTACCCAAAAGTGCGTGGCTAATGCCTAAAGCGATGGCATAAAGTTTATTCAGTTTATGTTGTTCAAAGCCAATAATCGTCAAGGTTTCCAGTAGCAGTCGAGCGCATTGTTTAAGGCACCAGACAGGTTCATCTTGCCAGTAAGTCAACATGGTGGTTAAGCAATTACGAAAAATATAATATTTACGTAAGGCAGAATGTTCGGGGATACGAAACAGGGCGGGTCTTTGGAAGGTATGTGAATTACCTATGTTTTGGCGCATCAGTATTCGAGTGCTCATCCACAGT
>SXIZ01000035.1 GCA_005779525.1 Methylococcaceae bacterium | reverse complement strand
GGATTGGTGAGTATTTATTTGGGTTTAGCCTTAGATTATGGTGGTGAACGCAACTTGCTCATACCGATTATCATTCACGGTCTGTATGATTTTGTGGCGTTTGTGGCGCTTATCAGGTTTTATCGTCAACATTTGACTGCGGCGGAAATGGATAACACTAATCGCTAATGCGCTATGTGGATGCTTATCTGTGCATGCTACTTCAATAATAAGTTTAACGTTCTATTCTCATGCTTTGGTGGCCAGGGCGCTGCAAGCTGAGCTAAAGGTTAGTGCAGCATGTCGTTTGGACTATTTCAGGGGATTTTTTTACTATATTCTACTGAAGAGCCGTGTAAATGCCCGTCAGGCTTTTCGAAAAAAAGCTATAATTCCCCTTTTATACTATTTTCTTAACATTCTGGAGAAATCTATGTCAATTAAAGTTGCAATTAATGGCTTTGGTCGTATCGGTCGCAATGTGGTGCGAGCTTTATACGAAGCTAAGCGTAATCATGAAATTCAAATCGTAGCGATTAACGATTTAGGTGATAGTGCAACTAACGCGTATCTCACGCAATATGACTCAGTACATGGTAAATTTCCATTTGAAGTGAGCGTTGACGATGGCTACTTGGTGATCAATGGCGACAAAATCAAAGTATTGTCTGAAAGAGATCCTTCAAAATTGCCTTGGGGCGAATTAGGCGTTGATGTGGTACATGAATGTACTGGTTTATTTACCAGCAAAGCCAAAGCGTCAGCACATTTGACGGCAGGCGCTAAAAAAGTGATCATCTCAGCACCAGGCGGTGAAGATGTTGATGCGACGATTGTTTACGGCGTAAACCACGACGTCTTAAAAGCGTCTGATACCGTTATTTCTAATGCATCTTGTACAACTAACTGTTTAGCGCCGATTGTCAAACCTTTACATGAAAGCATCGGTTTGGTAAAAGGCTTGATGACTACAATTCACTCTTACACTAATGATCAAGTATTGACTGACGTCTATCACAGTGATTTACGTCGTGCGCGTTCTGCAACCCAATCGATGATCCCCACAAAAACGGGTGCTGCTGCTGCCGTAGGTTTGGTATTGCCTGAATTAAAAGGTCGTCTGGATGGTTTTGCGATTCGTGTGCCGACCATCAATGTGTCTGTCGTGGATTTATCTTTTGAAGCGGCTAGAAATACCACTAAAGAAGAAATTAACGAAATTTTAAAAGCCGCAGCTGATAAATCCAATGGTATTTTGGGCTATTGTAATCTGCCTTTAGTGTCTATCGATTTTAATCATAACCCAGCGTCTTCTACTTATGACGCAACCTTGACTAAAGTGACGGGCGGCAATTTTGTGAAAGTATTGGCTTGGTATGACAACGAGTGGGGCTTCTCTAACCGTATGTTAGATACGACTATTGCTTTAGTAAATGCAAAATAAATTATGTTAAGACGAACCAAAATTTTAGCAACACTAGGCCCTGCCACGGACAAGCCAGGTGTATTGGAAGGGATGTTTGCGGCCGGATTGGACGTAGTACGCCTCAATTTTTCACATGGCTCTGCGCAAGACCATATTAATCGTGCCAATATGGTGCGTGAATTAAGCAAAAAAACTAAACGACGTGTTGGGATTCTTGCCGATTTGCAAGGCCCCAAAATTCGTATCGAACGCTTTGCAGAGACGAAAGTCTGGTTAGACGAAGGTCAAAACTTTGCATTGGATATTAATTTTGATCCTAAAATGGGCGATAACACGCAGGTTGCCATCAGTTATGAACCCTTGGCGAATGAAGTTAAGCCAGGAAGCCGCTTGTTGCTGGATGATGGTCGTATCGTGTTGGATGTGGTTAATGTCGTCAATATGCGGGTTAACTGTGTCGTAGTCGTCGGTGGATATTTATCCAACAATAAAGGTATCAATTTATTGGGAGGTGGACTTTCTGCGGCGGCATTAACCGACAAAGATAAGGAAGATATCAAAACGGTTGCACAGATTGATTGTGATTATGTTGCGGTTTCTTTCCCGCGTTGCGCTGAAGATTTAAACGAAGCACGCAGACTGTTGGAAGCTGAAGGCTGTTACGCTGGGATTGTATCGAAAGTGGAACGTGCTGAAGCGATTGTACATGATGTGTTAGATGAAATTATCTTGGCATCCGATGCGGTGATGGTGGCGCGTGGTGATTTAGGGGTAGAAATTGGTGATGCGCGTTTGCCTGCAGTGCAAAAATACATTATTCAACGTGCCCGTACGCTAGATCGCTTAGCCATTACTGCTACGCAAATGATGGAATCGATGATCGATAACCCCATTCCAACGCGTGCAGAAGTTTGCGACGTTGCGAATGCGGTATTTGATGGCACTGATGCGATTATGTTGTCTGCAGAAACGGCCTCTGGAAAATATCCGATAAAAGCGATTGAATCTATGAGTCGAATTTGTCTGGAAGCTGAAAAGGAAGATTCTGTACGGGTTTCTAAGCACCGTATGGAGATGGAATTTGAACGTGTCGATGAAGCGATTGCGATGTCTGCGATGTATATGGCAAATCATACCAAAATGCGTGGCATCGTCGCTTTGACAGAATCGGGTTCAACCCCTTTATGGATGTCCAGAATTAGTTCAGGCATTCCGATTTTCGCATTCAGCTCGCAGGAGAAAACCTTAAACAAGGTTACATTGTTTAGAGGCGTTTTTCCCGTGCGCTTTGATTGTGATAAACAAGATCACGCTGAAGTTAACCGTGAAATCGTTGCTATTTTGCGCGCACGTAAGCAATGCGTTAATGGTGATAGATTTATTATTACCAAAGGCGATTTGCAAGGTATCGAAGGTGGTACCAGTGCGCTGAAAGTAGTGACTATCGGTGAAGGTTTAACACCTTAAGCAAGTCTTTAGGCCCGCGTTTAGCAGTAAATGCTAAACGCGGGGTTTTTGGGGTTTAAGCATAGCCATTGCTGTTGCTGGATACCCAGCGGGTTTGTTGATTACGCAATAACTCTTTTTTCCAAAACGGGGCTTTCGCCTTGAGGTTTTCCATAATATAGCGGCAAGCATCGAAAGCGTCCCCGCGATGGCTAGACCAGACCGCTACTAATACAATCGGATCCTTAGGTAAAATATCCCCGACACGATGCACGATTAACGTGTCCAACAACTGCCATTGTGCATGTGCTCCTTGCATGATCAAGCCTAAGTGTTTTTCTGTCATCCCGGGATAATATTCAAGTGTCATGCCTTGCACGTCATCGCCTGCATTAAAATCGCGCATCGTACCAATAAAAATATTGGTAGCGCCGACTTTCCCTGCATATTCCTGAAGTTCTTGCTCATGTAACCTTAATTCAGCCCACGGATCAAAGGCACCGTTACAAATTTTAATGCCCATCTCAGCCACCTGTTACCGGTGGAAAAAATGCGACTTCATCGCCGTCCTCTACTAGAGTGCTCAGTGGCACATAATCCATATTGATCGCGACTAAAATATTGTCAGGTAACTGCGTATTGGGATTGCTAACTTGCCAGAGTTGTTGTGCATTTAAACCTGGGGAATATTCAAGGATATCTTCAGATCGGCCGACGGCGTCTTTCAGGCTGGCAAAGTAGCGAATTTTGATCGACATAACACTTCCCCTTTGATAAAAACATAAGATAATAATGATTTGTAATTTTACCTAAATATGACCAAGCTCACGCATTTTAATCACATTGGGGAAGCGCACATGGTTGATGTCAGCGCTAAGGCGGTTACGCAGCGAGTTGCGGTAACCACAGGCTACATTAGCATGTTGCCAGAGACATTACGACTTATTATGGATGGCACACATAAAAAAGGAGATGTCTTGGGGATCGCAAGAATTGCCGGAATTATGGCCGCTAAAAAAACGGCAGACTTGATACCGCTCTGTCACCCTTTACCTATAAGTTATGTCGACCTGAGTTTAATTCCCGACCCGGAGTTTAACCAAGTAACCTGTCAGTGTACCGTGAAAACCACGGGGCAAACTGGCGTGGAAATGGAAGCCTTATGTGCCACTCAAATAGCATTACTG